>CAJOOW010000134.1 GCA_905236375.1 uncultured Alphaproteobacteria bacterium
ATCCAGAATGTTTTAATGATGGCTTTTTTCTTGTCAGTCGGACTCATGTTCGACCTTAAATTTTTGGATGAGAATTGGCCCATTGTTTTCTTGGTATTAACAGGAATAACTGCCTGGAAAATATTCTTCAACACAATAGTTTTAAAAGCTTTTGCAATTGAACTCGCAAAAGCAACATCAATTGGGATTATTCTGGCGCAACTTGGAGAATTCTCACTTATTTTGGCAAATGTCGCAACGCAATCACAAATAATTGGAGAATATGGCCAAAAACTGATAATAAGCATAACGGCATTGTCTTTAACAATGAGTCCTGTCTTTATTGCATTATCGAACAGGACGAAAGATCTATCGTTCATAGGTGATAATTCACTTTCATCAATTCTAAAGGTGCTTTTTTCCAGAAAATTTTCAAAAGAGGTAAAAACTCTTTCTATTGAATATAAGCAAATGAAACAGGATTAAGACATTACCCTATTGGTTCTTCACTTTCTTGAACGATCGATTCTTCATTTTGCTCTGGAGTTTCTTCAGAATTCAGAATCTTGACGGCTTCTTCTCGAGATTTTTCCTCTGCTTCTTCTTTTTTCTTCTCAGAAGACTCGTCAGAGCTTTCAGTCTTTGATTCTTCAGTTTTCTCCTCATCATTTGTTTGAGCTTTTTCTTCTGAGTCGCCCTTCTCTTCTGATTTTTCCTCCGTTTTTTCTTTTTCCTTATCCGCTTTTTTATCAGTTGTATCAACAGAAGGAATTTTTGAAATCAAAACAGGAGTTTCGGCCACTGATTTGACATAACTTGGCATTTCTGGCATCTTTCCGGGAGTTTCGGGAACTTTGACGCTAACAACGGAAGGATCTCCTGGTTTCTTCGGAATTGAAGGCGTAACTCCCATATAAATCTTCGCTATTTTCCCAGTATTTAGAGGAACCTTAAAACAAAGAATTGTTTGATTCGGAGCTAATTGATCAACATTTAAAACTTCGGCTTTATATTTTTGTAAGAAACGTATTGCCGCCCAATTTCCAACACATTGCACTTTGATTGAACGCTCATTCAAAATCAAGTCAGGATCATTTTGATCATAGACCGGACGATCAGCTTGCTCATCTCCGTCTGCCCATCTTAAATTTAACTCAATTGGCTCTCCAAAATACCAAACTCCTGACTTATCAGAGCTTATAGGTTCAATCGTAGAATCGTTGTTTGGTTTAAAAACTCTGTCAACAAGATAATCAGTATTTGCTTCTTCCCTTTTATTTAAATCAAAATTAATTTCCAATCGAACTTTCATAGCTCCATTTGGATCATTAAACGAATCACCGAAGAAAGATCTCAAATCGTGAATTTTTTTCATAAACTCATATGGCTCTTTAGCTTCATCACCAAGCTGGTAAATTTGATCCAAAACGGCCTCAGGTGTCCCGCCATAGCTATCATACATCTTGAAGAATTCACGAACGGCATCAAGTTCAGCATCCATCGCTGTTCGTTGCGATTTGTCATAATTGCTAAACGGATATTTATTTTCAAGATGTTTTGTATAGTAATCCTTAAGCGATTTATAACGTTCGATATTTCGTTGTCTCAGCAAAACTTCAGCCCTGGCCATCAAGCCTTTTTTAATCTTTTTTATGATATTTTGGAAATAATCTCCAGAATCACCTTGGATATCTTTGGTTTTAATCTTGTTGGAAATGCTATCAAGATCATAGCCATTAAGTGTTGTTTGAATAAAGTTTTCGACCATGACAACAGCACTAGTCGGATCCTTTTTTGAGAGTTTTTTGACATTTTCAACAATTCTAGTCCACTTTGTTAGTTGAGAATGTTCTCCATAATTTTGATCATAAACTAAATCAGAATTCAAAAATTCAACGATTGTATCGGCAAAATCTAACGCTAATCTCTTAATTATGCTCCTTTGAAGTTGTAAATATAAATCGAGTTCCTCCATATCAGAAGATGAATACGCCTGAAGTCCTGCTCCTTGTTCTCCATTCCAAAAATCAAATTTCATATTATTTGGGCAATATGGCTTCTGATTTTCTAGAAGCTTATCGATATGTGATAAAAGAGAAAATCCGACTTTATTTAAAACGGCCCTTAAATTTCCAAAAACAAAGCTGAATTTGTCTCCTCTTAGGATTTTTAAAAGACTAACTAATTGTGGAGCAACTCCTTTAAGTTCAGTCACTTGTTTTTGCAAGATCTCTTCAGATGTTATCTCAGAAGTTAAACCACTTGGCGCATCAACAAGACTTTGAGATTTCGCAATTGTGCTTGCAACTAAAGCGCAAAGATTTGATCTCGCCAAAAGAGTTATTCCTTCCTGCATTCTTCTCGGAAAATCTTTAATTCCAGTCGCAGTAAATTGTTCAAAACTCCTTCCCATCTCATATGCATACTTGACCAATTCATCATCCCAAAAGATCATTTTTCCTTCTGGAATTTCTGTTATCAATTGATAATCTCCTGGAGTTTCCATAAATGGTTCTGCACAAAGAGCTGATAAGCATTTTTCCATCATGAATATTCCACTCGATGGAAATTCATCTTCAGACGTTGATTTCACTTTTTTCCCGGAAATATCATTCTTTAACTTGCTATTGAATTCAGATAATCTTGATTTTAAATAACCAAAATTTACCGCCGTAATATCAAGGATCTTTTGAGCTGTATCTTTTCCAAAAAGCGATTCAACTCCATCCAAAAAAGAATCAAATTCTTTATCAGGTTCAAAAACTTCTTTATCGAGCCAAGTTTCTCCTTCTTTTCCGATCTCTTTACAAACAGTTGTTAGATCTTTTGAAAACTTTATAAAATCTTTACAATTCGGAATTTCTTTCAGATTTTGTCTCGAAAGCTGAAGAATAAATTTGTTCAAAAATGCAATAATGCTTGATTCAGATCTTGACGTGAAAACAGCATCTAAATAACCTTGAAATAAAGCTAATAATGTCTCATAAGCCGTTTGCTTATACGGAGAAAGATTGATTGCTGGAAAAGGAGTATTCATTAAAATCAGTCTGAATTGTTGGTAATTATCCAAGAATTCCCTTGGAAGTGAGCCCTTAAATGTATAGTCAACAAGATCATTTAAGTCTTTCGGATCGCCGGAAGTTCTTAGCGAATCAAACTTCTTTATATTTTTTTCAAGTTCTATTAAACCAAAAACAAAGTTTTTCATCTGAATATATTCAGCGCTGTTTTGAGGATTTAAAACCTCGGCAATACTCTTGGATTTATGATCTGCTTTCATTGTTAAAAGCTCTCGAGATTTTAGCATTAGGTTCATATAAATTGTTCTGACAACAACTCTTTGATATGAATCTCTTAAAGTCTTTGTCAATTCTCCATTTATAGAGCTAAACCAAGAGGCAGGAACAAAAATCGAAGAGAATTTCGCATTATTAATTTGTTGCATCATTGAAAGCAATTGACTAGTACAATCTGCTAAAATTTCGTTTCCATTTTGTCCAAGATCTTTATATGTCAAATCTCCAGCATTCTTAATCAATGAGGATATTTTAAACAATGATGGGTAAAGAGTATTTTTACTAGCTTTCAAATTATCAATAGTATTGAAAAGTCCATAGCTTCCAATAACAACAAACGCTGCAGTTGAAAGTTTAGCTATCATTATCGATTTGTTGGCCTGATGAATTTTTGTTTTCATCGGAGAGGCTAATCCCTCTTCAGCAAAAACTTTTTTCACCAATAAGTCTTCAAAAAAGAAGATTTTCTTAGCTGCTTCTTCTTCATAAGAAGCAGAAATATTACCGACCTCATTTATATCCGCATCCGGAGTCCCAACAAATGCCATTGCATCATTTTGGGGAGTTTCTCCATCAAATGACAAAAGTGGCATCATCTTGCTATCGCCAGTAAAATAAAAGCCTCTAAAGAAGAACTTTTCATCAACCGAAGAGGTTTTGAAAATATTATCAATATAAAGTTTTAAAGAATCTTTGATTGTTAGAAGCTCACTTGGAAAAACAAAAATGCCATCACGAGTCGTTGAATTTGAACTTCCAGAGAAAATTTCCATTCGAAGTTCATTCAATTCATTTTCAAAGGCTGAAAATCCTTCATCGAGCATTTTTGAAGCATATGGAATATCAATCGAATAAGGATTTGACCACCCCAACATATTGCCCCGATTCCTAACAGGAATCTCAGAACAAAAACTCTGAAATCCCGGAACAACATCAGTTTTTGTTATAACAACATAAACTGGCAATTTCATTCCAAGATAATTCTGAGCAAAATTCAGTTTTCTTGAAACATATTGAGCTCTTTTCTTGATATCTTCGATCGGCAATTTATTTTTACCATATAATTCATCAGCAGGAATCGTTAAAATTATCCCATTTAGAGGTTTTGCAGATCGATATCTAGAAAGCATATTTAGAACAATATTCCAGCTGTTTTCATCTGCGTTATATCCAGATTTTGGAAGAAATGCCTCACCTTTTATATCAAGAACAACTCCATTTCTCAAAAACCACCAAGTGCATGGATTATCATCGCTCTCATCATCATAAATCTCATCATGCGTGAAACCGCTCATTAACGATGACTTCCCTGATTTTTCAGTTCCGATAATTAAAAACCAAGGAAGCTTATATTTGTAGCCAACTCCAAGAGAAACATTCAAAAAATCCAAAGCTTTAAAGAATGATTTCACTATGCTGTTAACGCTTATATACCCTTTTGATATTAGATAATGGTTTAGTCTCTCGCCAATAGGCCAAGGAGTTGTCGCACTTTTATCAACAAAAGCCTCTTTTTTGGAATCTTCTTTCATAGCTGATGGCGGAATATCCATCGCTCTTCTGGCTTTCTTTTCCGTTCTTCTGATTGAAATCAAAGTAAACAATGTTACTAGCAACATCGCAATAAAAGCTATCGAAAGAACTATCGCAATGATCATAGGAAGCGATATTGCTCCGCTTTTTACTCCATTAATAAAGCTTGTTATCATTCGCATCATAATAGTGGCCCTTGTCTTGTTTGTTCTGATATTTTGGCCAGAACTTCGCTGATATCATCAGTAATCCCAGCCCAGACAAAATATGAAATAACGATATAAGCAAAAACAACTCCCAAAACACACCATGACCAAAACCTTGAATCTGGCAATTGTGAATCATCACTTTCCATATATGTCGATTCATAACAGGATTCCACCATATGAGAACGTCCTGGAAAATAAAGCCTAGCAGATTTAGTATTTAGAATCGAATAGAGCCTATCTTTATACCATCCGATATGTTCCTCTGAATTCTCAATATCTCTGTATCTTCCTTTAAAACCGAGGCTTAAGCTCATCAAATATAGAAAGGCCATCTCTTCATTACTGAAATCGGCAACAATCTCATCTAACATCGAAAAGAATTTATCTCCGGCAATTTCAGTTTGGAATAATTGTTTTTCAAGAAGAGTATACCGCCAAAATTTAGCACCCTCCCAATTCATATTGATAAATATCTCATCAGCCAGAACTGCCATTATGTATTTTGCATCAGTTATAAATTTTGGATTTATCCGAGATTTTGAATGCATAACATTTGAAACATTTTCTATAACATTCAGAAGTTTCTTTTGTATTTCAACAACACAGCCTTCGGCTTGAGATGTTTCACGTGAAACATTTTCTTCATTTGAGGAATTTTCTTCCGACTCATCTTCAGTTGAAGGATCAACAGATTTTGTTGAAAAGAACGAACTCAATGCTTTTTCTTTTTGTCTCAAAAGCTCATAATAAAAAGCTTGAAATCCATGAACTATGGCACTCTCACTCGCATTAAAACTCATTTGCCACCTTTCTCTCGAGGGGTATATAACATAACCTCACTCGGTTGAATTGTTGTGTTATTTCCAGGATTGAAAATATGGAGATTTTCTTCACTTTTTATGAAATTTGGATCAACCTCAATTTCAAAAAGAGTCACTCCAATTCCCGGAAGAATTCTCGAATTCACATCTTGTTTTGCAATGCTTCTTTTACAACCTTTTATCCTTTTGTTCCTGACTTTTTCAAGAGCAGAATCCGAAACGATAATTGCTTCACTCATCCAACGTTCGACATCTGAAACAGGAGAAGATCCATCGATTCTAACTCCAACATAAAGCCTTCCCGTGTCAGAACTTTCAATATCTTCTGTTTGCATATATCTATAAAAGAATCGATCCTTCTTAGTAAATGTTGCAACAGAAAAGCCTCTTTCAATTGAAGAGATGTAATGATCAATAAGATTTATAACTTTATAGAGGCAAGAGTCGATATCATTATGATTATATGGCAACATAACCGGAATAATATCAGATGGGATTAAAACAGAAACTGCTCCAAGAACTCTTGAAAGCTCTTGATAAAGCTCATATGGCCTTATTTCATTGCTATAAACCAAAGCTTCAAATCCCGGCATTATTGTTATAATCTGTTCCAAAATGCGCCTTGAATCGTAAACAGCAGATTCTGATGATGAATGTTTCATTCTTTCTGAGAGGAAAACAGCTTTTTCCCTAATCGAAACCGCTAACCTTTCACATCTTTCCCAAAGAGGGAAATGACGTTCGATGAAAAAACAAGGAGGAGTCCAGTTTTTAACGTGATAAACTCCATCAAGTCTTATGATTTTGCAGAGGGGAAAACCAATGCAGAGTTCTGGAATGTTTTCTCCAGCATACAAGAAAGCATTTGGGAAAAGCCTTGGAATTCTTATTTCATTTTCTTTGATATTGTCATCTGAGACCAAATCTCCATCTATTGAATAATATCTCGCGGGACTTCCAAGAATTGGAGAAACATCATCAGAGCTTTCAGCTATCGAAAGATAAATTGTGCATTCGCTTTGGCTGGATTCCATAACAGAATTCAGATCAACTTCTAATGGCTTAAGTCCTCCTTTTTCGCCGGGGAAATAGCTAAAAATCAATCCATCTGGAAAAACAGCTTCAATTTCACGAATCCGATAAACTCCTTC
>CAJOOW010000135.1 GCA_905236375.1 uncultured Alphaproteobacteria bacterium
CTCCAATTTCCATCTTCAAACTTCGTATTTTGTCGAAGAGAAAGCAAGATCTTATTGCCTCGCCTCATAAACAAATAGACGCAGACATAAGATCTGAGCTTTTCTCCATTACTTTCTGGCATCGATTCTGTCTTTCCCAAAATATGGAATCAGAGCTTCTGGAATTTCGATTGTTCCATCTCTTTGCTGATAATTTTCCATAACGGCGATAAGACAACGCCCAACTGCAATCCCCGAGCCATTTAGAGTGTGAACAAATTCATTTTTTCCCGTTTTTTCATTTTTAAAACGAGTGTTCATTCTGCGAGCTTGAAAATTATTGCACCTGGAACAACTTGAAATCTCTCGATACTTATCTTGTCCAGGAAGCCAGACTTCAAGATCGTATGTCTTTTCGGACGAAAATCCCATATCTCCGGTGGATAAAACAACAGTTCTAAATGGAAGATTCAATTTTTTCAAAATTCCTTCGGCGCAGGCTGTCATTCTTTCATGCTCTTCAACAGATTTATCAGGAGTTGTTATGCTGACCAATTCAACTTTTCCGAATTGATGTTGACGAAGCATCCCAACAGTATCTCGGCCAGCTGAACCGGCTTCTGATCTAAAGCATGGAGTATAGGCAGTAACTCGAATCGGCAATTCTTTTTCACTTAAAATCTCTCCATGATAAATATTCGTTAATGAAGCTTCTGCAGTTGGAATCAAATAACTTCCTATTGTTGTTTTAAATAAATCCTCTTCGAACTTTGGCAATTGTCCAACTCCAAACATCGCTTTCTGTTCGAGAATTAATGGAACATAAACTTCAGTATAGCCATTTTCTTTTGTGTGAATATCAAGCATAAATTGAGCAAGCGCTCTTTCCAATCTCGCGATATCTGAAAACAAGAAAACAAATCTTGAACCAGCAATTCGAGCGGATCTCTCAAAATCCATCATTCCAAGTTTTGCCCCAAGTTCATAATGTTCTAGAGGCTTGAAATCAAAAGCTCTTGGATTTCCAAATCTTCTTATTTCAACATTTGCATTTTCATCAATTCCAATTGGGCATTCATCGGATGGAATATTTGGAATAGAGGCCAAAAGTGACATAAATTCAGATTTCGCATTATTAGCAACCTCTGTCATTTCAAGCATTTCTTTTTTTAAAATCTCCATTCGCGATTGAAGTTCACTAACGTCTTCGCCCTTAGATTTTGCTTTTCCAAATGCTGCAGAATTTGCATTTCTTTCTGTTTGAAGTTCTTGTAACTTCGTTTGAGCAGCTCTCGATTTTTCATCCAAAGCCAAGAGTTTCGATTCAACGGGCTCTTTGTTCCTGTTTGTTAAAGCCTTATCAAGAACTCCTGGATTCTGCCTAACGAAATTTATGTCAATCATTGGTTTGAAAAATTAAATATCATTTCGCAGAGAGTATAACACAGAAACGTTTTCAAAAACAGATGCTACATACAAAGAGGTTCAAAGTATATAAAAAATATCTAAAACTTTATGGGACTATTTAGAATTTGACATAAGATGAAAAACTGATTTAAGATGAAAACAGTTAGCGGCGGATTGCTAACTGAAAATCTCATGAAAATCTGGAGAGAAAATGAGCCTTTTTAGGGCGATACAAAGAGTTTCTTAAATCACAAACGCATTCAAAAATCGAGAAAAACGGTCAAAAACAAACCCATTAAACCACTAAACAAAACGCACTATCAGCAAATTTTTAAAACGAAAGGAAACATAAAATGTTAAAAACAAAAATCATATTTAAACATGACACAGAAGATGAAACTGGTTTCTATGCGAAAACAGCAACTAGGATTGCAATTCGCGAAGAAGAAGGATATTTTCCAGAATTGAAACTTTTTTTAAACAAAAGCGAATTAAAAGATATTGAGAAGTTTGAATTTTGCGATATTTATCGAGGAAATGAGCTTTTCTTCAGAGGTAAACTGACTATGATAGGAGTTCAAGATGAAACAATGGAAGTTCATCTAACAGCGGATCTCTATGATGACTATATTCCAAGTGATAATGATAAATCCCTCAACATCCTAGACAAATTTAAAGAGGAAAATCCAGAGCTGTTTACTCAAAACACAATGAAAGAAACATTAAGAACCGGAGAAACTGTTGAATCTGATATAAAAACTTCAAAAGAACCACCTTCTGAAATTGATGATTCAGTTATTGCTGGAACTTTGAAGATTAGCGAATTGTCGGATATGCCTCTTTCCGAGATTAATATCGCACTTAAAGCCGCTTGGATTTCAAGGAAAGAAGGCGAAGTTAATCTTTCAACCAAACTTGAAAACAGATTTAAAATGGCTAGAATTAACACTCTGACTCCTAGAAATTTAGAAGATTCCTGGCCAGAATTTGGTGATAAGATTCGTTCTCACGGCACAGCTCCGACAAAATATACAATAGCAAGCTCAAGATTAAGAGAAACAGAAATTCAATCGTTCCCATCAATCACTATCAATGATCTTCTCCCTCAAATAAATCTCAAAAAACATATCTATGAAAACAGGCTTCTTATTGGATGGGATTATGATCAATATATGAATGAATTGCTCAATATCAAGATTATTTCGCCGCCAGATACTAGATACAATCACAATAATAAGAAAACCTTGAATATCAGTCTCAAAAACGTTCAAGAATATATTGATGATCCATGCTCTGACAGTTTCTTTAGAACAAAAAATGGAAACCTGATAATGAATGCAATCATAAAATCGATCGCTGATTATATGGCGCTTTCATGGCGGAATCTTGAGGCATCATTTGATGTTTTTGAAAATGAAAAGACGAAAAATCTGAGTTGCAAAGATTGGATAAAACTTCAAGGAAGA
>CAJOOW010000136.1 GCA_905236375.1 uncultured Alphaproteobacteria bacterium
GAATCCCTTTGCCCGCTCCAAGAAGATTTTTTGAGGATTTTAGATTATGGCGAAAGGTCCAGTTATAACGATCAAATTGTTGAGTTCTGCAGGAACTGGTTATTTTTATGTAACAAAAAAGAATCCTCGCACGATGACTGAAAAGTTGGAGATGAAAAAATATGATCCGAAAGCGAGAAAGCATGTCATCTTCAGAGAAGCAAAAATAAAATAAGTTTCTCATGGGATTTAGTTGCGGGATTGTCGGGCTTCCTAATGTCGGGAAGTCCACTTTGTTTAATGCCTTGACTTCAACAGCCGCTGCGGAATCAGCGAATTACCCATTTTGCACAATCGAACCAAATGTTGGCAGAATCGGAGTTCCTGATGAGCGATTGGAAAAACTTTCAAAATTGGCAAATTCTGCGCAAACAATTCACACGCAACTTGAATTTGTTGATATTGCAGGCATAGTTAAAGGAGCGAGTTCTGGAGAAGGCCTCGGAAATAAGTTTCTAGCAAATATTCGCGAAACGGATGCAATTCTTCATGTGGTTAGGTGTTTTGATAATGACGATATAACCCACGTTTCCGGAAAGGTAGATCCAATTTCAGATATTGAAGTCATTGAAACAGAACTTATGCTGGCTGATCTTGAAAGCATAGAAAATAGAATTCCAAATCTCGAGAAAAAAGCCAAAACAGGAGATAAACAATCTAAAGAAATTTTTGAGGTCTTGAAAAAAATTTATGAGGTTTTGAAGTCTGGCCAACCAGCAATTAAAACTGAAGTTACTGATGAGGAAAAACCGATATTAAAGCAACTTCAACTTATAACAACAAAGCCTATGATGTATATCTGCAATGTTTCGGAAAATGACGTAATTTCTGGAAATGAATATACGAAAAGGGTTTCTGAAAAGGCAGAAAATTCACCTGTTGTAATAATTTCCGCTGCTATTGAATCCGAGATTGCATTGTTGGATTCAGAATCCGACAAATTGGCTTTTTTAAATGATTTAGGGCTTTCAGAGACTGGACTCAGCAGAGTTATAAAACAAGGATATGATCTTTTAGGGCTTTTGACTTATTTTACGGTAGGACCTAAAGAATCAAAAGCATGGACGATTACAAAGGGGACAAAAGCTCCAGGCGCCGCTGGAGTTATTCATACCGATTTTGAAAGAGGCTTTATTTGCGCTGAAACAATTTCATGGAAAGATTATCTCGAATGCGGCGGAGAACAAGAGGCAAAGAAATCCGGAAAGCTTCGACTTGAAGGAAAGGATTATGTCGTTCAAGACGGAGATGTCATGCATTTCAGATTTAATGTGTAGGTTTTCAAGTTCCGGAATAATTAATCCAATAGCACAACGATCAATCAAATATCTCTGTTCTTAGTCGATATGAGAGATATGAGGAACAGCATAGACACGGTCGATAAAAAAAATTGCAAAAATTAAAGAGAATCACATGTTGATGATTTAGTTTTCTGTTGACGACCAACTTTGTATATAGTAAACTCAGAGGCGAGTGGGGCTCATAGCTCAGTTGGTAGAGCATCTGACTTTTAATCAGAGGGCCACAGGTTCGAACCCTGTTGAGCCCACCATTTTTGTGTCTCCTTCGTCTAGGGGTCTAGGACACCGCCCTTTCACGGCGGCAACACGAGTTCAAATCTCGTAGGAGACGCCATCTGTGTTTTAGGCTAGATTTTATGGCTAAAATCAATTCGAAGTTTGTATGCCAAGAATGTGGCGCGATTTTGTCAAAGTGGATGGGACAATGCGATGTTTGCAAAAACTGGAATTGCGTTGTTGAAGAAATAGTTGATACGTCTAGTGTTTCTAAAAAAGACGTATCTGTCCCTGATGATTTTTTCACAAATTTTTCAGAATCAGGGAAAAATTCTTCAATATCAGCTCAGTTTTCTCAAAGACATATAACCAAATTGAAAGAGTTAAATAGAGTTTTAGGAGGCGGATTTGCAGATGGTTCCGTTGTTCTTCTAGGAGGCCCTCCAGGAATTGGAAAATCGACATTGCTTCTTCAGATTCTCTCAGAATTATCTGGAATTGAAAATTACGTTTATATATCAGCAGAAGAATCTGTAAGTCAGGTTATGATGCGTGCCAAGAGGCTGAATGTTCAAAACCCTGATCTTAAAATTGCTTCGACTTCAAATATCCATCAGATATTGTCGGCAATAAGTGAGATAAAACACAACAGCATTGTTGTTATAGATTCAATTCAAACGATTTCATCAGATTTAATTCAATCTCCTCCAGGAAGCATTTCGCAGGTTCGTTTTTGCACTCAAGAATTGGTTAACTTTGCAAAAAGCAACGACGTGATCGTAATAATAGTTGGGCATATAACAAAGGATGGAGCAATCGCTGGACCAAAGACTTTAGAGCATATGGTCGATTGTGTTCTTTATTTTGAAGGAGATAAGTCTTATGATTATCGAATTCTAAGGGGAGAGAAAAATCGATATGGACCAACTGATGAAATTGGAGTCTTTGCGATGGGAACGGAAGGCCTTCAAGAAGTTTCTAACCCATCATCCGCTTTTCTTTCAGAATATGATGATAATGTTAGTGGCGTTGCTGTTTTTTCTGGGATTGAAGGAACAAGACCCATTCTTTCGGAAATTCAAGCCCTCGTTTCAAATACAGCCATAGCGGTTCCTAGAAGATCTGCAATAGGATTTGATCCAAATCGTTTGAGTATGCTAGTTGCTGTTTTATCAAATAGATGCAAGTTAAATTTCTCAAACAAAGATGTTTACTTAAATGTTGCTGGAGGTCTTAAAATTACGGAGCCCGCGATAGATTTAGCAGTCGTTGCTGCTATTGTTTCATCCGCTTTCCATAAACCGCTTCCAAAAGGAGCTGTGTTCTTTGGAGAAGTTAGCCTTTCTGGAGAAATTCGTCAATCTCATTTATCTTTTTCAAGAATAAAAGAATCGCAAAAACTCGGTTTTTCAAAAGTTTTCTGCTCGTATAAGACAGAGGATTTTGACAAAAACGAAAAGATTGAAATAAGGAAAATAAAATCAATCAGAGAGATTTTAGGGATCTTGAATAACAACTAAGCGATAGCAATATTTTTCCAGAGATTTGCTACCTTATTTTCAGTTTAACAGTATATTTTTGAGAAGTATTTTCTGAAATTTCAGGGTCCAGAGTGACTATACTCTCATGTTCACCGAAGACTTCTTTAGTCTTGGCAATCAGAGATAACACTTGTTTGCGATTCAATGCGGGGGCTCCATTATTTGAAATTCTGAGTTTGACATCTCCGTTTTCGGAAACAACATCATATTTCCCTCCAATTTTTGGATTTTTGAAATCTTTTGAATCTATCAGGCCAGCGGCGAATAAGTGACTAAAGACTTTTTTAGAATCTTCTTCAGATATTTCTCCATTTCCATCTCCATTAGCCACGTTTTTGAACTTTTCAGAAGCAGAAGAGTCATCTCCAGGAAGAGCTCCATATGAGTTTACGTAACTTTCAAAAACAGTCTGGACATTTTGCAAATCATTTACAACTGATCTTATTTGAGCTGATTCTACTAGATCTTTTCCTTTTAACATTCCTCCTGCAATGATTCCGATTATTAGCAAGACAATTGATATCTCTATCAAAGAAAAGCCTTCAAATCTTTTGCTAATAATATCCTTCATTTCTGAATTTATCCTTATTCAATTTGATCAGCTTCGGCCGTTTCTTCAACTTCTGTTGGAACTTCAGCTTCTTCTGTTTCGGTTAAAGCTTCGGCCTCCGCTGGAACTTCAGGTTCTTCATTGCCGTTTAAGTTTTCGGCCTCAGTTAATGATTCAGCTTCTTCAATTGCGCTATCGGCATCTTCTGTCATTGCGCCTGCATCTGGTTCTGCACCTGCCTCTTCGATTATTTCCTCTTCTGTTGAAACTTCATTTGCCCCTTCAGGTTCTTCTGTTTCAGGCTCCACAGAATTTACTTCCTCAGCTGTTTCATCTGCTGATTCGACTTCATTTGGTTCTTCCTCTGTTTCAGGTTCGGTAGGATTCATTTCTTCGGTTGCTTCCTCTTCTGAGACAACTTCATCGGTATTTTCATTTTCAGATGAATCATTGGAATCCATAGATTCTTTCGTATCATTATCATTTTCAGATTTTGAATTTATTTCATCTTGAGAATCCTTTGAGTTTGTTCCTACCTGTGTTTCAGAATTATTTTCTTCATCATTTTTATCGGATGTGGCTACTTTTCCTCTGATTTGATCTTTAAGTTTGTTTTTTGTCTCATCGGTAAATTCTCCGGTGGCATCAATTCTTTTTGTTAGTTCATCAACTTGTTTTTCGAGAGAGTTTATTTTAGACATTGCCTCTCTTAATGCTCTTTCTTTTTCTTCCCTTGAAGTTATGAAATTTTGGGAATCCATGGCGGAGTTGTTGGCCATTTGTATAACTTCTTGTCTAACTTGTGCTGTTTTTAACCCTAGCTCAGTTAGTTTAGCTTCAAGTTCTCCAACCCTTTGTTGAGCTGTGACAATTTCTCCCGCCATTTGCCCTGCTGTTGCATAAGACATTCCAGCACACAAAGCTGAAA
>CAJOOW010000137.1 GCA_905236375.1 uncultured Alphaproteobacteria bacterium
ATACCGTTTAGTCGCACCGAAACCTGTATCAAACCGGGAAGACATAAATATATAACTCATACCTCTGACAAGTTCGATTAATTTTAATTGATGCCAAAACGCGAAAGGCGCGCTAAAATGTCTATGTGTAGATTAAGATTTTGAAAAATCTGAATTATGACAAACGAAGAGTTGATATTAAAAGTCATGAAAGAGGAGGGAAGGGCGCTATCAGCTGGAGAAGTTGCTGATTTATCCAAACTCGATCGTAAAGAAGTTGATAAAGTCTTTGCTCTTTTGAAAAAAGAAGACAAAATTGTCTCTCCAATGAGATGCAAGTGGGAACCAGCAACAAAGTAGGGGCTAAATTGAAATTAAGCGTTTTAACTGATGATACTGCTGATAGATCATTTCCAGCGATAAGGCCTGAACATGGGGTTTGTTATCATATTGATCTTGGAACAACCAAAGTTCTTTTTGATCTCGGATATTCTGGCGTTTTTATAGAAAATGCAGCTCTTCTCGGAATCGATTTAAAACAAGTAACACATCTTTGTCTTTCTCATGGACATAATGATCATGCGGGAGGATTGTTGCCGTGGATTCGTTCATACGAAAAAGATCTTTCTTTGAGGCGTCCTTGTTTAATCTCACATAAAAATGTTTTTAACAGAAAACTTAAAGAAGATCCACATGAAGTCGAAACCGGAATGGGAATCGATAAAAATTTTATTGAAACGTTTTTTCACTTGAATCTTACCAATGAGCCTTTTTCCATAACTGATGATTTGATCTTTTTGGGACAAATTGATAGAACAAATGATTTCGAAAATAAAAACCCTGTTGGAAAAACTTTTGATGTTTCTGGAAAATTGATTGATGATTTCTGCCTGGATGACTCAGCACTGATTTATAGAACAGAGAAAGGAATAGTCCTAATCACAGCTTGTTCTCATTCTGGCATTTGCAATATTATCAAATATGCTGAAAAGATAGCCAAAGAGAAATGGGAGCAAGCCCCTCATATTACGACTGTAATTGGAGGCCTTCATTTAAAAGGAAATGAAACAGATCTTTTAAAGAAGACCGCAGAGTTTTTCAAGACAAAGAATATAGAAAAATTTTACATAGGACATTGCACAGAATTTAAAGCTAAGGCATATTTGTTAAATTTAGGCTTTAATATTGATGAACTTCATGTTGGCCGAGAAATTTCTTTTTAAAAGGAGAATTGAGATTGAATATTTTTGGAACAGATGGGATCAGGGGTAAAGCAAACGAAGGATATATAACTCCTGAAAATGCAATGAAATTAGCTGTTTCTGTTGTAAATCATTATTCAGCAAAAGGCCACAAAACTGTTAATAACAAATTCACAGTCATTATAGGAAAAGACACCAGACTTTCTGGATATATGCTTGAACCAGCCTTGACTTCAGGATTCATTGCAGCAGGAGCCGATGTTGTTTTAACAGGTCCTATTCCAACTCCAGCCGTTGCCTTTATGACTCGATCTTTACGAGCTGATCTTGGAGTTGTCATTTCAGCATCTCACAATCCTTATTATGATAATGGAATAAAGTTCTTTAACTCCGATGGTTTTAAAATTTCTCAGAATGACGAAATTGCAATAAGCCAAAAATTCAATGAGAAATCAAAATTAACATCAACAGAATTTATGGGAAAAGCAAAACGCCTTGACGATGCGACTGGAAGATACGTTGAATTTGTTAAAAGCTCCTTTCCAAAAGATTTGGGTCTTTCTGGCCTTAAAATTGCTCTAGACACAGCAAACGGAGCTGCTTATAAAATAGCCCCTCAAGTTTTCTGGGAACTTGGAGCAGAAATAGTTCAAATAGGTGATAAGCCTGATGGATTAAATATAAATCATAACTGCGGAGCAACACATACCGAGCTTTTACAAAAAACCGTTATCGAAAATAAGGCAGATATTGGAATAGCCCTCGATGGTGATGCTGATCGATTGATTGTTGTTGACGAAAAAGGAGAAATTGTTGATGGAGATTTTTTGATAGCAGCAATCGCTACTTTTTGGAAATCTCTTGGAAAACTCAAAGGAGAAAACGTTGTCGCAACGAAAATGTCGAATTTAGCTATGGAACGATATCTAAATTCTATTGGATTGAAACTAGAAAGATCAGATGTTGGAGACAAATATGTTATCCAAAAGATGCTAGAAATTGGAGCTAATATCGGAGGAGAAAAATCCGGACATATAATTCCAATAGATTATTCATCAACAGGCGATGGTTGCATTTCGGCTCTTCAAATTCTTGCTTTCCTGCAAAGAGAACAAAAGAAAACAAGTGAGATAAGAAAATTATACAAACCATATCCTCAATTGATGATAAATGTTCCAAAAATAATTGATTTGAACGATGTCGAAATTTCTCATTGCATAAATAGAATAGAAAATGAGATACTCGGAAAGAGGGGCAGAATTATAGTTCGAAAATCTGGGACAGAACCAATAACTAGAATCATGATTGAATCCGAGCTTGAATCCGGTATTAATTCGGCTATGACTTGCCTAAAACAAATTGTGAGATGAGGGGCTGTATGAAAATTTTCAGAGTTTTGATTGCTTGTTTCGTTGTGGGATGTTGTTTTTATATCAAACTCCTGAGCGATAATGAATCGGTTTCGGATTATGAAGAAAAAGGAGATGGATCTTTACAGGTTTATTTTATAAATCTTGATAAGGCAACTGATAAATTAGCACACATTCAACCTCAACTCGAAGCTCTCGGATATCCGTTTACTAGGATTGCTGGAGTTTATGGAAAAGATCTCAAAGATGACTATAAAAAAAGCATAACTAATCCTGGAAAATACAAAAGGTTAATGCATAGTGAGATTGGAGTTGGAACAATCGGATGTTACCTAAGCCATGTTAATGTTTGGAGAGAATTCTTGGCATCAAATCATTCATATGCCTTGGTTTTTGAAGATGATGTTGAATTTGAACCGAACAAATTAAAAACTCTAGTTGGTTTGCTGTTGGGCAATAGTCAAGAATGGGATTTTGTCGATATCGATGTTAATAGGCACGGATTTGCCAGGACTGACATGAAACTTTCTCATACCTTCAAGCTCGTAACATTTAGAGCAAGAGTTGCCAATGCAAGTTGTTATCTTATCAATAGAAAAGCTGCTATAGAGTTTGTTAAAAAAGCTTTTCCGATCTTTCTACCAGTTGATCACTATATGATGAGACCTTGGGAATTCGGGATCAAAACAAGAGGCGTTACCCCGCAAATAGTTCATCAAACCTTTGGAGAATCAGATATTGCAAAACAAGAAAGCAAGAGCAACGTTAACTTATTTTATAAAGTGACTTCACTATTTTACCAAATAACTGCGGATATCATGACTTGCATCAGTGCCTATTGGAATGTAAAAGTGTGAAGATGGAGACTGAATTATATCATAAAGAAAAATCTGATTCTGCAATTTTTTGAATTTTAGCTGATATTTTAAAGGAAAGAATGCACACAAAACTTTTAACACTTGAAAAAAGGAATGTTAGTTGTATACTGTATATATAAGGGTATGAGGGATTTTTAGAACGAAAAATGGCAAAGCAAACAACGGCCGAACATTCGGAAACAAATACACTTGGTCCTAAGATAGTTGTTATAGGGGTTGGCGGAGCAGGAGGCAACGCTGTTAACAATATGATAAGAGCAAATTTAGAAGGGGTAACTTTTCTAGTTGCTAATACAGATGCTCAAGCGCTACGGCAATCATTAACAGAAGAAAGCCAGAGAATTCAACTTGGGCTCTCAATAACACAGGGATTGGGCGCTGGCTCTAAACCTGAAGTTGGTAGAGCTTCTGCGGAGGAATCTGCTGAGGAAATTGCAAAATTCATTGAAGGAGCGAATATGGTTTTCATCACTGCTGGAATGGGCGGTGGAACAGGAACTGGGGCGGCTCCTGTTATTGCAAAAATCGCTAGAGATTCAGGAATTTTGACCGTCGGCGTTGTTACAAAACCGTTTCTTTTCGAAGGATCACATAGAGCTAAAGCAGCAGATGGCGGAATTAATGAGCTGCAACAATATGTTGACACTTTATTGATAATTCCAAACCAAAATCTGTTCAGGCTTGCCAATGAAGGAACAACTTTTGCTGATGCTTTTAAAATGGCAGACAATGTTCTTTATTCTGGAGTTAGAGGCGTTACTGATCTTATGATTATGCCTGGACTCATTAATCTTGATTTTGCTGATATCAGAGCTGTTATGAGTGAAATGGGGAAGGCTATGATGGGAACCGGAGAAGCAGAAGGAGAGAGAAGGGCGCTTGATGCAGCTGAAGCAGCGATTTCAAACCCTCTTCTAGATGATGTTTCGCTTCAAGGAGCCAGAGGAATCTTGATAAATGTCACTGGTGGTTACGATATGACTCTTTATGAAGTTGATGAAGCTGCGAATAGAATAAGAGAAGAAGTTGATCCAGAAGCAAATATCATATTCGGATCGACATTTGATGACAGATTGAATGGCAAAATAAGAGTTTCTGTTGTTGCAACTGGAATTGGAACACTACAAGATAGCTTATTCAAAACCAGAGATGTGTCAGGCGTAGTTGGAGTAAATCCTAACGACATAGCACAAAATAGACCACTTAAAGATATAGCCTTAGTTGTCAATAATACGATAAATGAGCCTGTTCAACCTGAATCTCAATATAATGCTGAAATGGAACAGCAAAAAGAAGTAAACGATGATAGATACGATGAAAGATATCAAGAAGATGAAGAAGAACATGCAGTGAAAAAGAAAGCGGTTTCATTCTTTGATAGATTTACAAGACCAAAGAAACGAGTTGCTGGAGGCGATAAAAATTCAATAGATGAATATGATGAAACTCCTGTGAGTCAAGATTATATCCAACGCCCAGCAGATTCTGAAGAACTTGATATACCAGCGTGTTTTAGAAAAAAGAAATAGCAATGGTAATTTCTGATATCTCTCTTGCTTCGTCAATTATTGCAATAGCGGGAGGGATATCGATTTTAGCTCTTATGGTATCAAAGCTTTGCTTATTTTTTATCAAAGATGATGATAAAAAGAAGATAGATCATAAGAGCACGTACGAATGCGGATTTAATGGCCTGATAACTCCAAAGTTTAGATATGTTTCAGATCAAAGTTTCAAAATTTCTTTATTCCTAGTCATGGAATTAGCCATCTCATGGCTTCTAATTTGTTTTGTGTATCAAATTACGGCAAAAGACTGGAATGGTCTGAGGATTATAAAAATTTTGACTGGAGTCATCTTAATATCTCTCCTGATAGTATCGAGGGCTTTGAAAAAATAGAACGTAAAAATTTTTTAGATATAGTGTCTTGAAAGTTATTTCTTATTTGCGTATCATAATCGTATGAGTTGTGCTGACGGGATGTGTTTTAATTCTCAAAGCACAATGTCACAAAAGAAACATGGATTAGTTTCCATAATATGCATTATGAGGAATTATTTAACGGAGTGTTAATTTATGATAGAAAGAACGTTTTCAATAATCAAGCCGGACGCGACGAACAGAAATCTAACTGGAGAGATTAATAACATGATAGAGAAAGCCGGCTTTAGGATAATAGCGCAAAAGAGAATAAAAATTACGAAAGAGCAAGCACAAAAATTTTATGCAGTTCATTCTGAGAAACCATTTTACAATGACTTATGCGACTTTCTCAGTTCAGCTCCGGTTGTTGTCCAGGTTTTAGAGAAGGAAAATGCAATCGCAGATTATCGAAAATTAATGGGAGCTACAAATCCAGCAAACGCAGATGAAGGCACGATACGCCAAAAGTACGCATCATCGATTGACCAGAACTCTGTTCATGGATCAGACGCTCCTGAAACGGCAGCAAACGAGATTGGATTCTTTTTCAGCGACATAGAAATCGTTGGATAAAGATCAAAAAGATCCTGAAAAATGCAAATTAAGTCTCAGATACCGAATCTCTTGAGCTTGTTCAGGATCTTTTCTATTTTTCCTTTTTTTTATTTTATAAATCATGGAAATTTTTATTGTGCTTTAATCCTTATAATACTGGCGGGTCTAAGCGAT
>CAJOOW010000138.1 GCA_905236375.1 uncultured Alphaproteobacteria bacterium
ATATAGAGTCTGTGAAAACGCTGGGCTAGGCCGAGATCACACGATATATTCTCTAACGGATGGAACTGTGTTTTTCAAAACTGGTCGAAATGGAAGAACTTATGTCGGAGTCGAACCGCTAATATAAAAACAGGAAACAAAAAAACTTATTCGAATGGCGACTGGCGAGATTTAAAAGTGCCCGTTGCCGTTTTTGTTATAAGAAGGATATGGCAAATATGAATGAAAAATATCCCGTTGATTGGAATCTAGCTTGTTTGTATGAGGGAATTGAATCTCCCGCGCTAGATAAGGATAAGATTGAAATTTCGAATCAAATTGAGAGATTCGATGAGAAATATATAAAAGGTCTTTCAATATCAAATCTTTCAAAGGCTGTCGTGGAATACGACGCAATTTACAGCAGAATGATGAAAATAGGGGTTTTTGTTTCTCTCTATTATCAAATTCGACAAAAAGATCCTGAAGCAGCTGCTGCATATCAGCACGTTTCAGAATGGGAAAGTCAATGTTTTTCAAAACTTTGCAAATTCGTTGTTGAACTTCAAAAACTTGACTTTGAAGAAGTCAAAAAGTTGATAAACGATGATCAAGAGCTGACTCAATACAAAGCCTTCATAGATGAAGTTTTTAGACTGAGAGATCATACATTATCGGCTAGTGAAGAATCAATTCTATCAAAGCTCGGAGTGATAACCGGAAATGCGTGGCATAAGTTCCATGAAGGCGTATTATCAAGGATAGAGTTTCCATTTGAAGAAGAAACTTTAACACTTTCTGATATCGTTGAAAAAGCAAACAATGGCGAGACAGAAGAAATTCGAAAAGAGGCATCGCTTGCTCTTTCTGAAGGATTGAAGAGAAATGAATATGCTCTCTTGAGTGTTTTTAATAACATCACATTATCTCATCAAATTTATGGAGATATTAAAAAATATGATTCTCCGGAATCTCAAAGATATGTTGCTGATAATATATCAAAAGAAGTTGTTGATAATATGATAGAGGCAATAACGGAAAGCTATGCCTCGATTTGTCACAGATATTATAAAATCAAAGCAAAAATTCTTGGCAAGGATAGGCTTCAATATTGGGATCGGTGCTCTCATATAAAGCTTTCCGACAAGCCTCAAAGGAAGTATACCTATGATGAAGCAATCGACCTGGTCCTTGCGATCTTTAAGGGATTTTCCCAAAAGTTTTATGACATAGCAAAAAGAATGGTAAATGAGTCTTGGGTTGATGTTTATCCGAAAGATGGGAAGATTTCTGGAGCTTTTGCCTGCCCATTAACTTCTGATCTTCATCCTTTTATTTTATTGAATTTCTATGGCGGAGTAAGGGATATTTTGACAATTGCTCACGAATTTGGCCATGGAATTCATCAAACTCTGTCTTCAAAAGTTAAAAATTTGGTAAGTGATCCCCCATTAAATATCTCTGAAACAGCTTCAACTTTTGCCGAAAAGTTAACAAATGAATATTTTTTGAAAAATGAGCAGGATCCAAAAAGGCAGATAGAGCTCATTTGTTCAAGGCTCGATGATGTTATGAGCACAGTCTTCAGGCAGGCTGCATTTTTTAAATTTGAGCAAAAAATTCACAGAATGCGCAAAGAAAAGGAACTTTCTGCTGAAATTATGGATAAAACATGGAGAGAAGTTCTTTCCGAATCCCTTGGCCCCAGCATCGAATTGGCTCCATGCGTCAATAATCTTTGGGGATATATAACGCATTTCACAAGCTGTCCGTTTTATGTTTATTCCTATTCTTTTGGATGTCTTTTCGTTGAAGGTTTGTATGCTGAATATAAAAGATCCGGAAATGAATTTATAAAGAAATATGAAGAAGTTCTTGCTTCTGGTGGCACAAAGACATATTCTGAAATAGCGGGCATGTTTGAAATCGATGCGAATTCAAAAGCATTTTGGAAAACCGCTTTGAATTCAATTGAGAAGGAAATAGACAACCTGGAGGCTTTGTGTGATCAGACGTTATGCGTTTAAAAAATTTTTCATAATTACTGCTTCCATTGCATTAATTTTTGGAAGCTCGCAAATAACGTCAGTTCAAAAAAAGATCATCCAGGCATTTGCTGGACATAGTATA
>CAJOOW010000139.1 GCA_905236375.1 uncultured Alphaproteobacteria bacterium
TACAGACACTAATCATAGAGATTCTCCGTTAAACCCCACAGGAGAATGTTTTACAAGTTTATAAAGCCTGTCGTGCAATTTCTTACCAATCAAAGCAATGCAAAGAGAATGAACAAAGAGCGTCCATTTTCGTTTTTTATTCGGTCCCCATGCACTCGCAAAACGATGAATACAAACCGTTTCTTTTTTGATTTTTACTTTTCCAGTAAAATAATTTTTTGGAGAAAAATAAAAATATGGATATAAGGTCAATCCGTCTAAATGCTGAATTTTCTTCATATCAAAAAAATCGCATTTAAAATGATTTTTGAGCGCAAGTCGTACAAGAATCGGACAAACATCTCTTTTCATCTCGCCATTTTCGTAAAAGAAAGATTTATCGGTGTACCAGTCCAAAGCAGTTTTTATCCATGGGCAGCCTTTTTCCGCACCGATTACAGCTGCTTCTGGAATATTCAGATACTCAAAGCCAATAAACGATTTTTCTGATAAAAAATCATTAAACGATTTTAAGACCTCGACATCAGAGTCAAGATAGATGCCACCATAATTGTACAAGCACCAAAAACGGATATAATCAGCAGCAAAAGCATATTTTTTTGCTTCAAATGCTTCTTTTACCCACTTCACCGCCGCAATGTCAAAACTGTTTTTTGACCAGACCTTTATCTCGTAATCAGGACATTTTTCTTTCCATGTCGCAATATACTGTTTTATATCCGTAGGATACTCGTCCCCGCTCAGCCAGCACAAGTGAATTATTTTTGGTATCATTTTTTCATGCTCCTTTTAAAAATGATGTAGGAATGGTCGTAATTCTGACTTTGGAACAAAGCATTGGTATATCTGTAATACGGCTCATCACATTGAACCAACATTTTTAATATGCAATAAAGAATAAACACAAGCAAAAAGCATTTTTTCCATGTCCTTTTCATACATGCATACAAAGCGGGAACAACAATCCAATAGCCAGCAACAAACAACATGGAAATTCTCTCTACAAATATTGAAAATTCAGATAAAAAGAGATACACAAAACAAAATAGGTAGAACAAATTTATAAAAGGCTGAACCTTTTCATCATTCCGCAACATTTTTCTTTGATAATGGACCACCAACAAATACATTCCAGTGCGTTCCAAAAAGCCAAAGCCCATTGAATATGTCGCAGCATTCCCAGTCAACACTTTGTATGCCTTTATCATAGATGCAAGGCGTGACTGCCCTAACAAGGGTAAAATTTTCAGCAAGATTCCAGCAACCCATGATATATGCACAAATAGAATAGCATTGCCCAAAAGAAAAGTCAGAAGAAGGAATCGCTTAGAAAACGTATGCCGAAGTATGAAATACAACGGTATATAAAAGATTGATGAAGTATGAAACAAAGTGCCTAAACTATTCAGCATTAGAAATTTCAAGATTTTTTTAGTTCGAACATACTTTAAGGACAATAAGAAAAGCAAAATGGCTTGTGAATTCCGCAAGAGATTCACTTCCATAACAAAGCCCTGAAAAACAAAGAACGCTATATATGCAATCACATAATAATCTGTTTTGACATACTCGCGAATAATCGCATCAATGATACATAAATCAACAGCAAAAAGAATGAACTGATACGCAAAATAGTCTGCTGCAAATATTTTTATAAAACACGACAGCGTGAGAAAGCCTTTTTCCCACGGATAACGAGAAATAAAGCTAAAAACATCAGCATCAAGGAGTGTCGGCGCTTCGGCATAAAATGGGTAATAGCTTACCCAATCCGTAACGATAAGTCCCCTGCAACCTAAAAACACCAGAAGAGAAAGCAAAACCCATGTGCGTTGCATATAAAACACCTCGGATTTGCCAATTGCTTTAGGCATGCACTGAAAGAGAAAAAAAGATACGACAAAACAGATATAGGGGAGCGCAAATATCATAGACGATACATCTTCCGGACTTTTTTTGTGGTTTTTCGGATATATGGATTGAGCCAGTCTAATTTTACCAAGCCGCAAAGGACACAAGCTTTAGTGCCCAGATTTTTACGTGCATATTTTATAGCCGAAATTTGATTGCAAATATCCGAAAATGTCGCTATTGAAAAGTCTTTATCCTCTTTTTTTGTCAGATGAATTATGCGGACATCTGATACAATTTTTCGGGAAAGATTTTTCTTTAACAAACGAAGCTGCAAATCAGTTTCTTCATAATACAAAAAGAAATCCTCATCAAATCTCGCATTTGCATCATTTTTTAGAAACAAATCAGCTCCCGTTATGTATTCTATTTCATCTGAATAATCAGAATCTTTCTGCGTTTTCATGGCAGCGACTTTTCTATAAACTTTTTTCAAGTGGCAAAGTTTACATATACTTTTGAATATATGAAGCAACAGCCTTTGACGTTGTTCTTTGCAAATTGACTGATATGTTGGAAATCTAGCTCCACAATGAATTTTATGCAGGTCTTTATCCAGCAGGATTCCGCCCAAAGCACCGATAGAATCTTTGTCTTCTGCATTCTCCCAATAATCAAAGAAGATTTTTACCGCATTATTTAAAAGTATCGTGTCGCTGTTCAGATAGAAAATGTATTTTCCTTTCGCAACTTTTAATCCGCGATTATTGGCTGTTCCAAAACCTAAGTTTGCATTGTTCTCTATTAGGATAACTTGCGGAAAATCTTTCTTTATCATTTCCA
>CAJOOW010000140.1 GCA_905236375.1 uncultured Alphaproteobacteria bacterium
AAGTATTAGTATAAAAAAAAAAGTAAAGAAATCGTTAATTTTTCCAAAAAAATTTCAAAAAAATTCAAAAATGTTGGAAAAGTAATGGATTGATGGGGAAAAAAAAATTTGTGATGAGAAAGGTCAGTTTCTAAAAACGATGACCCTATCAATCCCTGATAGATCCTGCCCGATCTTGATTAATTTCAAATTATGAGTGATATTTTTTATCTTCTTCAACTGGTCAAACCCTATTTCGATAAAAAGCAGACCATTTTGATTCAAATGGATTTGAGATTGAGGCAAGATTATATTATAAGCATCCAATCCGTCGTGGCCAGCAAAAAGAGCTATTTTTGGATCATAAAGTGTTTCCCTATCAAGTTCATAGTCATCAGAAACGTAAGGAGGATTTGAGACGATAGCATCAAAAACCTCATTTATATTTTCAAACCAGTTGCTTATTCTAAAGGTTGAACGATCAAAAACCCCAAGACGCACTGCATTTTCCTTTGCAATATCAAGAGCTTCTAAACTTATGTCTGAAAAACAACATGTAGCATTTGGAAAAAGCGTCAAAATCGTTATTCCCAAACATCCAGTCCCCGATCCTAAATCTAAAATATTTATTTTTTCCAGATTATTCGGATGATAATCTTTAAAAAGATCGATTATGGTCTCGGTATCTGGCCGAGGGTCAAGGGTTGCACTTGTTGTTTTAAAATTGAGACCATAAAATTCTTTATTTTCTATGATCTTCGCAATTGGTTCTCCTCTTCCTCGTCTTTCTAAAAAAGATATCAAAGTTTCAAGTTCGGCTTCCGAAATTTCAAAATCTTTCTTAAAAAAAATTTCAGAATAATCAGACTTCAGAATATTCGATAGAAGAATCAAAGATTCATGAATGGAAACCCCATATTCACAACTTAATTTTTTTATTGTTGTCAAAGTGATCATAAAAGATATTTCGGCTTTTCTTGAAATAACTTCAATATGCGATCCATTGAATTTTGCTTTGATATGAAGAGAACTTTATCTCCAGCATTTATGATCACTCTTTTTGGAAGAATAATAACCTCATCGCCTCTTAGCATCGCAGGAATGAAAATTTCATTCTTAACAACCAAATCATCAGTAAGAGTTCCAACAGCATGACTGTTATCAAAGACATCTAGAGCGAAAACTTCAATTTCCGTTTCTTCGAAAGACAAAATATCTTCAACTCTTCCTTTTCTAATATGGTGTAGAATCTTGGCAACAGATGCCATTCTTGAATCTAAAATTGAATTTATTCCAAGAGAATAAAGAATGTCAGAATAAGATGAATCATTTAAAATAGCAGCAACTCTTTTTGCTCCGAGTTTCTTTGAAAGTAAACTTGAAAGAATATTAATCTTATCGTCATTTGTCAGTGAAATAACTATTCCAGAATTATTAACATCGGCAGACTCAAGAACATCAGAGTTTAACGGGTCTCCATGAAGAACTTCCGCATTATCGAGATTTTCTGAAAGTTCCTCAGCTCTTGCCAAATCGCTTTCGATAACTTTAATAGAGATGTCTCGAGAAGTCATAGAAGATATAATTTCTTCGCAAACTTCTCCACCTCCGATAAAAATAATATTTGATTCCTCATCAGCAAGATATCCAAACATTGCCATTGCATATTGCACATTTTCAGCAGCACACACAAAATAAACTTCATCTCCAGGACGAATTTCATCGGTTTTATTTGGAAAAATCCATTGCCCGGCCGCTCGTTTTATGAGCAAGATTGCTATATTAGATTTTGTGTCAACAGATGGAATATATTTTAGTTGAATTCCAGCAATTGGCGAACCTTTTTTGCAAACAATGCCAATAACTCTTATTCTGTTATTTACACAAGAAATAACATCAACAGTTCCAGGAATCGAGATGATTCTTTTCACCATCTTTACAATTTCAAATGCGGGAGACACGACAAAATCTATCGGAAAACGCCCTTTCTCAAAAAGATTTTGTTCTCCAAAGTATGCCTTTTTGCCAACTCTTGCGATTTTTGTTTCAACATTAAACATAAAATCTGCAATTTGGCAGACTGTTATATTAACCTCATCAGAAGATGTTACTGCAATTACAATATCAGCGGTTTCTATCCCTGCCTCTTTTAAAACTTCTATATCAGCGGCATGTCCAAAAACAGGCTTCACATCTAGCTTTTCAGCTACTAAATTTAGGGCTTCCTTTGAAGAATCCACAACAGAAATATTGTTTTCGCCCAAGACGAGTTCTTTGGCTACTCCAAATCCGACTCTGCCAGCTCCAAGCACTAGTATATTCATTGCTATGCCTCTTCATTTGCTTTAAATATTTTTGAATCGCATATATCAAGAGTTTTGAGTTTTCGGTGCAGAGCTGAGCGCTCCATCCCAACAAATTTAGCTGTTTGAGAAATATTGCCACCGAATTTTTTTAGTTGTTCGATAAAATATTCTCGTTCAAATGCTTCTCGCGCTTCACGAATCGACATTTCAGAAACAGATGATATAAATTGAGTATTTGCAACGGCTGCTGTTTTCCCTTCAACTATTTCCTTAGGAAGATCCTCAAGATTTATAAGTGATTTTTGTTCATTCTCAGTATTTGAAACTGTCAAAATCCAATCGATCACATTTTTGACTTGCATGACATCTCCAGGCCATGAATATGAATTCAAAATTCCCATCGCTTCATTTGAAAATCTTTTTGGAGTTGTATTGTGAACTTTTGCTGCTTGTGCCATAAAATGTTCAAGAAGATAAGATATATCTTCCCGTCTTGATTTTAGAGGCAAAACCTTGATCATATTTGCATTCATGCGGCAATAAAGTTCATCACTAAATTCTCCATTTTCTATGAGTTTCTCAATATCTGAAGGAAGTCCCACAATTAACCGAATGTTTAAATGAATTCTCTCATTTGATCCAATTCTACAAAAACTTTCCTCTTTTAAAACTCTTAAAATTTTCTGTTGGAAATCGATTGGAGTATAAGCTAAATCATCTATAAAAAGCGTTCCTCCATTGATCTTTTCAAATAGCCCAGAGCGAATTACAATATCTTCTTGAGTTTTTAGTTCTGTGCCAAATAGTTCCATTTCAAGCTGCCTTAAATTATATGAACGACAGTTTATGGCTCCAAAAGGACTTTTTGATCTATTTGATAATTTATGAATTTCTTTAGCTATGGTTTCTTTATCGGACCCAGCAGGACCAAGAATAACGCATCGCCCATTCAAAGGAGCAATCTTTTCAACTGCTAATCTGATATTTTGAGCATTTTGAGATTGTCCTAAAATCCCATCTGAAACCTTGGCTTTAACTTTCAGATCCGCATTTTCCATAAGGAGTTTTGTTGCATCTATCGCTTTTTCAACAGAAGTTAATAATCTTGCTGAATCAAATGGCTTTTCGATAAAATCATATGCACCTTGCTTTATAGCTGATACTGCTGTTTCGATAGTTCCGTGTCCACTCATCATAATTACTGGAACAAATTCATAATTTTTCCTTATAACTTCCAGCAAACGCAAGCCATCTCGATCACTTTCTCCAAGCCACACATCAAGAATAACTAGGTTTGGCCTTATTTTTTTTATGGATTCTTCTGCTTCAATATAACTCCCAGCCGTCGTCGTACTATATCCATTATCTTCGAGAATACCAGAAACAAGTTCTCTGATATCTGCTTCATCATCTACTATAAGAACATTAAATGCCATCTATTCCGCCTTTCATTTCAGAATAATTATCAGGTATTTCGAACAACACCTTTGCCCCACCGAGCTTTTCTGATCTTCCCAAAGATATTTCTCCATTGTGATCAGTTATAATTTTGTGAACTATTGCAAGCCCTAATCCTGTTCCTTTTTCTCTAGTTGTATAATATGGCTCTAGAACTTTATCAATCACCGAATCTTTAAATCCAGGACCATCATCTTCAATTGATAAACAAATCATTCCATCTTTTACATAGAAATTTATTTCAATGTTTCCATTAAAAGGATCTTTTTGAGGATTATTTTCAACAATCGCATTTATCGAGTTCTGGAGCAAATTCATAATCACCTGATTTATTTGAGCCTGATCGATGTGACAGAAAAATTCAGTCCTGTCATAATTCTGCTCAAATCTAATATTTTTGTGGGCATTCGCTTGAATAAAAACAACTTGTTTTATCAATTCAATGATATCAACTTTTTCGATCTTGGGAGCTGGCATTCTTGCAAAATCTGAAAATTCTTTAACCAAATTTCCAATGCATTGAACTTGTCTAATAATCGTCTCGATACATGAATTAAACACCTCTGGATTTGTTCTTATTTCCTTTTGATATTTATTTTTCAATCTTTCCGCGGAAAGTTGAATAGGAGTTAACGGATTTTTTATTTCATGTGCTATTTTTCTTGCTATGTCTCTCCAAGCGTTTTGTTTGTTCGATATTATTAATTGCTGCTTTTGCTGTTCGAGTTTTGAAATCATGTCGTTAAAAGTTTCTATCAAAACATCAAATTCTGTCTTTGTTTTTGTCGCCATTTGTATCGGTGTTTTGTAATCTCCTGCCGTTACATTTTTAGTTGCTGTTATCAATTTATTTATTGGCTTTAGAATTCTATTCGCAAAAATAACGCCAAAGAAAATTGAGGTTAACAACAAAAATATTGTGACAACTGAAAACAATGTCATAAACGAAACTTTAACTCCAGCTCTTTGAGTTGCCAGATTGGAATATTCAGCAACAGCTGCTTTAATCTTATGTTTATGTTTCAAAATAACTCCATCAATCGGAGCGGATGCTATGAGATAAATTCCCAAGTTCTTATTTATTATCGTCGCTGCCATTGCTGAGTCTTTAACTTCCCAAGAGATTATTTCTCCATTTTCCATATGCACTATATCACTTGGTATTTTTTCCATATTAACGGCAAGAGCAAATGGAGTGCTAGCA
>CAJOOW010000141.1 GCA_905236375.1 uncultured Alphaproteobacteria bacterium
ATTGATCTTGATCCAAAAATTGGTGTTGCAAGATCTTTTTCAAGAGAATCAAATAATGAGACAAGATTTGAAAAGATGGATATATCCTTTCATGAAAAAGTGAGAGATGCTTTCTTAAGGTTGGCTGATCAAGATCAAGAGAGATTTTTGGTTATTGACGGCAACCTTTCGATTGAAGAGATTCACAACATAATAAAAAAAGACATATCAAAATTTTTCTGATATTAACTAAATATTAACTATTTTGCGATACCATAGAGTCGAGAGATTATCATTGATTATAGGGAATTAATCATGACCTTTAATAATTATAAATTTTTCTTAACACTTGTTCTTTCGATGTGCTTGCCTGCATTTGGGAATATGTTGCCAAAAGCCGTTCAAAATGGACCGATAGTCAATTCTGTTGGAACAAATCCTCAAATGAACGCGGTGAATCCCCAAACAGTTTCTGTCGATAAACATTTATTTGATGAAATTATGGCAAAATTTGCTGCATTAAACATCAAGGTTGCAAATATGTCTGTTGAAGCAGTTCTAAAACATCTTGAAGGCATTAACGATGGATTGGCTGCTCAGTTTGGCCCTATATTAAACACGCTTGTTTTGCTTGTTTCGCCAAATGGAGAAGGGGTTGTGTTGAAAAAGCAAAATCTTGAAAATGCCATTAGCTTTGATATTGAGAAATTTAAAGCAGACAATAAAAAAGCAATTGAAGAAATGGATAATCCATCACAACCGCAAATACAGCAAGAGACTGAGAAGGAATCCTCTTCAGCTGCTTAATTTTGAACAGAGATTTTGATAGGAGTCAGCAGAAATTTTGAAGTGATCATTATTTTTTTGTTGACTCGTATCTATATCTTATGATAAACGTATTCGGTCACGTTAGTTTTTTGAACTGAAAATTTTTGATGGATTCAATACCAATGACCCTGAGGGGCTTTAATAAATTACAAGATGAATTGAGATTTCTAAAAAACACTGAGCGTCCGCAGATAGTTGAAGCCATTGCCGCAGCGCGAGCTCTCGGTGACTTATCGGAAAATGCTGAATATCATGCTGCCAAAGATCGTCAAGGAATGGTAGAAAGTCGTATTTCCGATCTAGAAGATAAATTGAGTAAAGCAACAGTAATAGATGTTTCAAAAATTGATTCAGATACAGTTAAATTCGGAGCTACAGTTGAAATTGTTGATGATGACAGTAATGTTACTTCTAAGTTTCAAATTGTTGGAAGCGATGAGGCAGATGTTAAAGAAGGCCTTCTTCCAATCACATCTCCTATTGCCAAAAACCTTATTGGTAAAAACAAAGGAGATTCTGTCGAAGTTACAACTCCAGGTGGTACAAAAAATTACACTATTCTCAATATAAGTTACTTATGATCAAATGGGGACGCTATAAGGGCTTTCCAGAGATCTAGAGCGAATTGCTAAAAGTTTATAAATCGAAGACTACTGAGCAATTTGCTTGTTGCGCCAGCCTTGATATCGTAAGAGCCATCAGAATTCCTTTTATATTCAACGAACCCACCAGCTTCTTGAATTAATGCGATACCGGCAGCGATATCCCATAAACTCGCATTTTGAGCCAACACAACATCATATTTCCCAGCCGCCAAATATGCGAGGTCCAAAGCTAAAGATCCAGTCCTCCTCAAAAAAGCTCCATTTTCTCTTATAAGTTTATCAAATTCAGGCTCAATTCTTGTTGCGACGACAGCTTCTTGTATTGCTTCACGGCCGGAGACTCTAATCCTATTTCTGTTGCCACAAAATGCACCATTACCAGTTTCTGCTTTGAAACAATCGCCTCGAATTGGATCCAGAGTTAATCCGGCTTTGAATTCTTCGTTTTCCATTAAAGCAATATTTATTGCGAAATATGGAATTCCGCGCATAAAGTTACTTGTTCCATCTATTGGATCCACTATCCAAATTGAGTCTTCAATTTCTTTCTTGGTAAATCCAGATTCTTCGCATATAAACGAAAATTCAGGACGTGCCTTTTCAAGTTCATTAAAAATTCGTTCTTCGGATTTTCGATCAGCGGAAGTTACAAAGTTTTTAAATCCTTTTCTCGATACTTGTAACCTTTCAAGCTCTCCAAAATCTCTTACAAGCAAAAAAGCAGCCTTTTCAGCCGCTTTTTCCATGATATGCAAAATCGCCGAATTACTCATACCTTGTTATTTTGCTTTTTCAACATAAGATGCGTTTGATGTGTCAACAACGACCATTGTTCCAGCTTCAATATGCTGTGGAACCATGATCTTAACACCATTAGATAAAACCGCAGGCTTATATGAAGATGCGGCAGTTTGTCCTTTAACAACAGGCTCTGAATCAACAATTTCAAGAACAACAGTCTGAGGAAGTTCAACACTAATCGGTTCATTTTCGTAGAGGCAAATCGTCGCAATCATTCCATCTGCTAAAAATGCAACCGAATCTCCAACTAAATCAGCAGGCAATTGAATTTGATCATAAGTTGATTGATCCATAAAGTGCAAATAATCACCATCTCGATAGAGAAACTGAAAAGGCCTCTCTTCTAGAAAAACCTTTTCAACAACATCAGCTGATCTGAATCTTTCATTTAGCTTTTGTCCGCCTTTCAGCTCTTTCATTTCAGTTTGCATAAAAGCTCCACCTTTTCCAGGCTGTACATGCTGAGTTTTCGTGACTATCCATAACTTCGAGTTATATTCTAAGACATTTCCAACTCTGATTTCATTAGCGCTAATTTTCATTTAAAAAATCCTAAAACATATCATTTGGTAGCGGAGGAGGGACTCGAACCCCCGACACGCGGATTATGATTCCGCTGCTCTAACCAACTGAGCTACTCCGCCAGATTCGACTCATCTATGATGCTATAAATACTCGATATTTTCAAGAGATTTTTTGTTGAAGGCTGAGCCCAATGAGGTTTGGCTGTGATTAAGTTATAAAGCTTGTGAATTTGTGTTTCAAAGATATCTAGCGATTTACTTTTCAGTAAATGGGCCTTTGGCATTTCCATTAATAAACTGAACGACGTATGGATTATCGGTTGACATCAATTCTTTATTCGTTCCTTCCCAGATAAAACTGCCATTAAAAAGCAAACCAACTCTATCGCTAATGTGTTTCAAGCTATTGATGTCATGAGTTATTGAAACCGCTGAAATTCCCATTTCTTTTGTGCATCTAACAATAAGATCATTAATAGTTCCGCTTGTTATCGGATCAAGGCCGGTTGTTGGTTCATCAAAGAATATAATCGAAGGATCTGTCGCAATTGCTCTTGCCAAAGCAACTCTTTTGCTCATTCCTCCAGAAAGTTCGGCTGGATAAATCTTAGCGACAGATTCATCAAGATCAACAGATTCGAGCTTTTCGATCGCTATTTTATAGGCTTCTTTTTGAGACATTCCATATCCATAAATAAGCCCAAATGAGACGTTATCAATGACATTTAAGCTGTCAAATAAAGCCCCTCCTTGATAGAGAACTCCGCATTTTAGCCTTGCTTTAAATAGCTCTTTCTGAGACATTTTTGAAGTATCTTTTCCGTTTATTTTTATGATTCCACCATCCGGTTCAATGAGACCCAAAATGCATTTTATTAAAACGGATTTTCCTGATCCAGAACCTCCGATAACAACATAAGATTCTCCTGCTTTAATTTTAAGAGAGATTCCTCGCAAAACTTCTTTATTTCCGAAGGATTTTTTTAAATTTTCAACTTCAATAACGTATTCCACAAAGGCCTCCTTTTTTAAAACAGAACGAAGGTTAAAATGCCATCGAGAAGAAGGATCATTATTGACGAAGCAACAACCGAGTTTGTCGTCGCTCTGCCAACTCCTTCAGCTCCTCCTTTTGAAGAATAGCCTTGATAACATCCCATAAGGCAAATGACAAATCCAAAAACAGCTCCTTTAATCAATCCGGAAACAATATCCCAAGTTGCCATTGATTCAAATGTGTTTCTGATATAATTGGCAGCATTAAAATTAAGATAATAAACTCCAACAAGATATCCTCCGAGAATTCCAATTACATCGTCGATAAAAACAAGGAAAGGCAAAAGCAGAGTTCCCGTTAAGATTCTTGGGAAAACGAGATATTTATAAGAATTAACTGAAAGAGTCGTCAAAGCATCAATTTGCTCTGTAACTTTCATTGTTCCTATTTCTGCAGTCATCGAAGCGCCAAGTCTTCCGGCAACCATTAATGCCGCCAAAACTGGCCCAAGTTCTCTTGTCATTGCAATCATTACAACAGAAGGGATTGCGTTTTCAGCAGTAAATTCAGAAAAACCGGCGTAGCATTGCAAAGTCATAGCCATTCCAGTAAATAATGCAGTCATTCCGACAACTGGCAACGAGAAATATCCAATTTGAACGGCTTGTCCTAAAATTTGTTTCCAATAGTATGGTGGCATAAATCCAGCGGCGAGCGATTTTATTGAAAATAGAGTCAAATTTCCAATTGATGCCAGGAATGAGATGAATAATCTTCCTATTCTGTCTAAAATCATTTGAACTTCAAAAACAGCCTCTCACATTAATATTCTACATCAACTTTGAATTAGAAATAAATTGAATTAATCTGCTCTCAGATTATCAGATCAAATAATTTTGCGATTTTAGGAAGCTTTAAATATGTTTATATTGATTTGACTTTTTTTTTGCTATAATTAAAATAGGACGGTTATTTATAATAACAAAAAAAAAAAAATGTTATCTGGTAAATATAAAGTATTTGCAATTATTACGTTTGTAATGTTGTTATTTGGAAATGCAGCTAGAGCTGCTTCTAAAGGTGAGGTATTATCCGCGGATGAACTTATTGAGCTCGCTATTGAAAAAAGCTGGGAATCAACTAATAATCAGCTTGATTATATAGATGAAAATCGCCCAAAAACTTCTTCAGTTCCTGACACATCTTGGAGAAACAATGACAAATTCAGAGAGACTATTTATGAAACAATCCCTCAACTGTTGAAAGATTGTTGGCTTAGCAGAGGATTGTTTGCAAAAACATCAGGAGAAGAGAATGACATTATTGATTGTGGAGTTAATTTTGAAGACGAAGCAGCAGTGCGTAGACTAACTCCAGCCAACTGGAACTACATACTTTTTGTGAATTGTTTAAAGTTTATTGGAAGAGAAGACTCGGTTAAGGGAGTAGTTGACGAAAAAAATGTATTATTGGGCTACGAATTAAAAATGAGTACAAAAAAAGTAAACTGGTTGATATCTATTTTCCCAGACTTTTTTGAACAACGACGCAATGTGATATGCTGTCAAGATCTAATTAGAATTGTAGGCTTGGTGTTGAAAGAAACTTTGAACGGCCGATATAACGAAGAAATTGAGGCCGCGATAATGGATATAGAAAAATACGTGGATCAACTAAATATGGATAGATTAATCGTTAACATTGGCGAACCACGTGAACCTGAAACCATCGGAAGGAACATATTTTCGCTTCCAAATATAAAAATAAGAAGTGATTTACGTAAAGGTTCTTATAGAAAAAAGCAAAATGCGGACATAGAAATTTTGTCGGTTAAAAAAGTTGACAACGAATTGAAAATGGAAACTACTAAAACAAAAATTGCAGCATCAACATTGTTAAAAATGTATACAGACGATCGACGTTTTTGCTTTGGACAGCCATCGTCTATTTATGAGTCGAGTTATACGAGTTATATAGGATCCGATTTTAAATTTATTATAAACAGTATAACTGAACTGTTAAAAAAGTTTAAAAAGATTAATCTATGGCACAAACAATATAATAGTAATGTCGTTCTAAAACATTTGCTTCTCCTGAATTTTAATGTTCATTCAGATTTAATTTGCCTGTTTTCTACTCTTATAAACAGTGTTGTAATATATGATGAAGACAGCTTTTATCAATTTAGGGTTGATAGGGAAAGTGGCGATCCTGTATTTTTATATAAGGAAATATCTATTGGATGTTAGAAAAAAGGCATGAGCTGCATAGTTTTCTAAGGATGACTCTTCGTCCTTCGTATTCTATGTATTATTGTAATAGCTGCGCGATCTTTTAAAATTATTAACAAGATGAGGTATGTTATTCCCCCAAGCATGCAGGTTGTAAATAGTGAGATTAGTTCTTTCCATTTACTCTCTAATGGTCCAAATTTCGAGTTTATTAGTAGTATTATGCACAGCATTCCGAGTGAGGCGAGTAGTATCTTTATGAAATCTTTTATTATAGATTTATCAATGGCGAACCAGCCATGAGATTTTTTACACAGAACAAAGACGTTAACATATCCTGCTATTGAAGAGGCCATTGCTATTCCGACTGCTCCAAATGGTTTTATCAAGATAAAACTGAATATTATGTTCGCTACTATCGAAGTAATTGCCGCTGTTATTGGAGTTGCCTAATCTTTTTGAGCAAAAAGAACGGACGACATTATTTTTGCAACTACAAATGCTGGCAATCCACAGGCAGATGCTTTTAAAACAGTTGCAGTGTTCTGTATCGCTTCTTGATCAAATTTGCCGTGCCCATACAGCAATGAAATCATGCAATACGCCATAGTTATAAGCCCGACAACTGATGGTAATGTTAGTCTTAATGTGAATAAAAACGATTTGTCTTGTATTTCTTTTATTCCATCTGCTTGTTTTTTCGCAATTCTTTCGGCAATTTCTGGGAGCAAAACAATTCCCATTGATATTCCAAACATGGCCAGTGGCAATTGGACGAATCGATCAGCACAATAAAGATATGTTATGCTTCCTGTTGGTAAAATTGAGGCAAAGACTGTGCCGACTAAAATATTTATTTGGGCGACTCCAGCTCCTGCAAGAACGGGAATTAATTTCTTTAAAAACGATTTCACCATTGGAGTTCGTCTTATATTCGAAAATTTCGGAGAAGGATAATTATGATATTTCACACAACCATACATGTATGTGAGCTGGAAAATCCCTGCTGCTAAGACTCCATACGATATTTTTCGGCCTGCAGTTAATGAATCTTGACAGATAAGTAACGAGGCAATCAGGATAAAATTAACAAGTATTGGCGCCATCGCGAATGGGAAAAACCTTTGTCGCGAAACTAATATGCCACTATAAATTGTAGATAAAGAGATAAATGCAATACTTGGGAAAATTATGCGCGTAAATTCAACGGTAAGTTCTAGCTTTTCTGGATTTGTTATAAATCCCGGAGCCATCAATAACGTAAATTCCCTTGCAAAAACGTGTATTATGACAACGAAGGCGATCATAATCCAAAAGGTCAGAGTGTATATTCGCGATGCAAAATACATTGCTCCTTTCTTTTTCTCTAGTGTTACAAAATCAGTGTAGTATGGGACGAATATGGACTGGAATCCTCCTTCGGCAAAAAATTTCCTAAAGAAGCTCGGAAATTTAAAGGCCGTTGTGAATGCATCCATCTCAATTGAAGCGCCGAGAAAATGCACTAGTACGGCTTCTCGTACCACTCCAAGAATTCTGCTCACTACAGTAAGTCCGCTGATTGTTAGAAATTTTTTTGTGAGTGCCATTCAATCGCTGTCTTTTTTAATTTTGTATTGTTATTGTATCGCCGTTATCGCTTGTTTG
>CAJOOW010000142.1 GCA_905236375.1 uncultured Alphaproteobacteria bacterium
AAAAGAGTAACTGCCCCGATTTGAAAGTTAGAGTGGGTCGATACCGTTCAGCCGCACCGAAACCTGTATCAAATCGGGAAGACATAACCTATCATAAAATTGGTGTGTTAGCCTATTTCTTTAATTATTTCTCGGATGCATTCTGGATTGGAAATTGTTGTTAGATCTTCAAAATCTTCTATATCATGCGCTGCGATCTTTCGAAGTATTCTTCGCATAATCTTGCCAGATCTTGTTTTGGGAAGATCAGCAACAAAGGAAATAACATCAGGCTTTGTTATAGGGCTGATAATAGTCCGAACCCTGTTTGAAATTATCTCATTAGCCTTCTGACGCTGCTCTTCAGTTATATCTCTTTTCAAAACAACAAAGGCATAAATCCCTTCTCCTTTGATTTCATGAGGATATCCAACAACTGAAACTTCAGCAACTATTTCAGATCCCGCAATAACTTCCTCTATTTCAATAGGGCTAATTCGATGGCCAGAAACATTTAGAACATCATCGATTCTTCCAGTTATCCAAAAGTTTCCATCAAAATCAAAATAGGCCTCATCTCCAGTACAATAAATATCATCCGCTGATTGAGAATAATAGAGTTTTTCTAGAGCATTTTCATCTCCAAAAACCTTTATCAGCATTCCGGGAAGAGGATATTTTATAAACATCGCACCTCGTTTTTCAGGAACCGTTATGTCGTTGTCTTCGTCATCTTTCAAAACAAGCTTACATCCAAAAAACTGACGGCCGATATGCCCATATGTCTTCATATCATCAAGGCAGCTTAAAGGAGCTGTTGGAACGCCACCAAGTTCTGTTTGCCCCCACATATTGACTATTGGACATCTTCCTTTCCCAACTTCATTGAAATACCAATACCAAGCATCTTTATTTAGGATTTCACCAAACACTCCTAAATATTTCAATGAATCTCGAGAAGTATTTGCCAATGTTTCATCTGCATTCTTCATCATAGCGCGAAGAGCAGTTGGAGCCGTATTAAACGAAGTGATTTTGTGTTTATCAATTATTTCCCAGAAAATCGATTTGCGAGGATAAGTCGGAATTCCTTCGAAGAAAACAGAAGTTACACCATTACAAAGCGCTGCATATAAAGCATACGCATGACCTCCCATCCATCCGATATCTCCAGATCCCCAAAAGATTTCATCATCAAACTGATTGAAAAAATATTTTCCAGTTAAACTCGAAAAAAGAAGAAAACCGCCAGTTCCCATAGTGATTCCTTTTGGCTTTCCGACCGAGCCAGAAGTATAGAGAATAAAAAGTTCAGAATTTGAATCGGTATCTGCTATCTCACAAGTTATCGGCATATCAGCAGATTCTTTATAGTAATCAAAATCTAAATCTTCATTCCAACTAGTTTCAATTTTCTTTCGTCTAACAACAAGGGCTCTTATATCCCTGTCGCAAATCTTCCTAGCTTTATCGATGTTTTCTTTCAGAGGAATCATTTTGCCTCCTCTTGAATTTCCATCGCAAGTTATTACAAAATCTGACTTGCAATCGTTCATTCTTAAGGCCACAGCGTTTGGAGAAAATCCAGCAAAAACAGCGGTATAATGGATCCCCAATCTGGCACATGCTAGACAGGCATAGACTCCTTCTGGAACCATTGGCATATAAATCGTAACGCAATCATTCCTTGTTAAACCAAGCTTTTTGAGTGTATTTGCAAATCTACAAACTTCTTCTTGCAATTGTTTGAATGAGATGTATTGATAATCATCAAGTTCTTCGCCTTGCCAAATTAGCGCTATCTTTTTCGGATTTCTTTCAGCATGTCGATCAACGCAGTTATAGCAAGCGTTTACTTTGCTATCAGGAAACCAGCGTGTTTTGCCTTTTTCTCCTTTTTCCATAATGATTTTTGGCTTTCTTGTCCAAGAAAGAGTGTCTACCTGAGCTTTCCAATATTCCTCCGGATTCTCTATAGAAAAATCATATATCTTCTGATAAATCTCTTTATTTCTCCAAGCGTCTTTATGTCGAAGAAACTCATCGTTTATTTCCATAATTGATCCTTAAAATGCGAAGAAAACGCTCATCATTGTCGCCGTCAATCCTGTTGCTAAAAATCCCGCAACAAAGGCTTTTCCGACAAGTTCTGTGATGCTTTTCTTTCCAGGGGCCAGAGCGGAAAGACCGCCAACTGTTATTCCTATGCAAGAAAAATTTCCGAAATTATTAATAGCATAAATTGTCTTGACGACGCTATCTGATGAAATTGAAGCCTTTGCAAGATCAAAGAAAGCCACGGTTTCATTAACAGCCATCTTTGTTCCAATTATTTGAGAAACAGCTGATAAATCTTGATCAGCAATTCCCATAAGCCAAGCAAATGGATACATAAAAAAACCAAAGATCCTTTGTAATGTTATTGGCGATCCGGCATAATCTGGAAGAGTTGCCAAGATATAATTTATTAAGGCTATCAACGCGATCATTCCTATAAGTGAGCCAACGATTGACCACCAAACAAAAAGTCCGTCAGAAAGCCCTTTTGAAACAGCTCCCATAAAACTTCCATATTGCGATCCTTCCTCTATTTCATCAAGATGTGAGCCATCAATTCCATCATTTTCCGAAGGCATAGCAATCGCAGAAATAATTAGAACGGAGATAACTCCGAGAACTGTTGAAATGATTATATGTTTCATTGCATCTGGACATATTGGAGTCAAAACACTGGCATATATTGGCATAACTGATGCTGAAGTCGTTGTAAAAGCCAAGGCAAGAATGATAAAAATTTCAGATTTCGGCAAAGCTGGCAATTTGTGCTTAATTAATAATGGAGCTTCGAGTTGCCCGACAAAAATCTTAGCAGCAGCTACCATTCCCATGTACGATTTAATATTAAATACAACCTTGAAAACATATCCGATAATCTTCGCTAGGAAAGGTAAGATTCGCAAATATGTTAAAATTGCTGATAACGCGCTGACCAAAATAACAGTCGGCAGAACTTGAAATGCGAAAACGAAACCATTCCCATTTTCTTTCAAATCAAAAGGCAAATCTCCGCCGCCGATATAACCAAAACAAAATTTCGTTCCTTCAATAGTTGCGTCTTTAAGCTTCATAACTCCCCTTGCTGCTACCTCTATCACAGAAACGCAAATTGGCAAATTTGTAAAGGCAAAAACAATAGCTATCTGAAAAAGAACTCCAAACAAAACCGGTTTCCAGTTTCGGCTAAGTTTTATATCTCTTTCTTCACACAACCAAAGAGCAGCAACTAAAAAGAGGAAATATCCAATTATCGGCTTCAACATAAAGCACCTTTCGAACAATTGAGCAAAATCGCATAGATCTTACAACATTTACCAAGTTGTTTTCAAATTTTTTGTTATAATGAAAATGAAGTTGAGATTATTTATTTTTCGGATCAAGATTTGTTAATGCTTTTTGCCAGACTGAAAGAACTGTTTTCCAAGGATATTTTTTTGACTCATCAGTTCCTTATATTTGTGTTGCTGGTTCTTTTAGGAATTTTTGTTACTGTTTATTTCAGAACAAGACGAGATTTACAATATGCGAATTATTTCCTAAACGTTGTTAGAGCTGTTTCCAAAGCTTTAGCAAAACATCATGAAATTACGGCATTTGATGAAAGTGATGATATAATTTTTACAACTCATCCTCAGCTTTATGGAAACAAAAAAGAATTTATTCAAAGCTTATCTAGCAGAGTCAATGCTTCTGCAAATTTTTCAAATTTCTTGCAGCTTTTTGAAACTAGTTCTCCATGTAACACTCTTCTATCAGGTTCCGGATCAGGACTGCGCAATCAGTTCAAAAGATGGATTGCAACAATTGCGTTAGTCGATGCTGAAGATTCTGAAATTGATGAAAGTGTCTCTGTCGTAACAATTAGTGATGCTTCAAGGCAATTTACTGAATCTGAAAGAACATCTGCAAATTATGAAAAACTTGAAAACTTTTTAGATCATTTTCCACTAGGAATCTTTTATGTTAATAATTTAGGTGAAATATTGGGAGCGAATACGACATTCGCAGATCTCATCAACATAAACAGAGAAAAACTTATTGGAATGAATATTAGGGATTTCATTGAAGATTTCGATTATAACATTCCTGCGCAGAAACAGGCCGGAATATCAATAAAACCAAGATTTGCAAAGGACTTCCCTGCAATTCTCGTTAAATCAGCAACAAACGCTCTTTCTTCGATGCAGCCTTGGATTGTTTATAAAATTCATTCTTCTCCTGAAGAATATATCGAAAAATCAGATGATAATTTTATGCATCAGAAAGTTTTTATATCAGCTCCTGTTCCTTCAATAATAACCAAGACTTCTGGAGAAATTGTAGCACTTAATCCAACTTTTGCTTCATTGATTCAGGACAAGGTTGTTTTGGATCAAAAAAGGATGATTGCCCCTGGAGCCAATATCAAAGAATTCATACAAAATGATCCAAAAAATGATTTTATAGAGCACTTAAAATCTACATATCAGTCAATTGAAAAGCCGCAGCCAATAGAAGTTAAATTTGCAGGAGGAAATATTGTAGCTATGGCTTATATAAGCCGCATTGATTCCAAAATAAAAAATGATGACAATTTGCTTTTGATACAATTAGTCGATATTTCAACGCAAAAGATTTTAGAGCAACAATTTATACAATCTCAAAAAATGCAAGCAATCGGACAATTGGCAGGAGGAATAGCTCATGATTTCAATAACCTGCTTACTGCTATGATTGGCTTCTGTGATCTTCTTCTCCAGAGATATACGCAAAATGATCCATCATATGGAGATGTTGTTCAAATTAAGCAAAATGCGGGAAGAGCTGCAAATTTGGTTAAACAACTATTAGCTTTTTCAAGGCAACAGACTCTGAAACCAAAGGTTGTTTCTATAACTGAGATTCTGGTTGATCTTTCATCTCTTCTAAGAAGACTTGTTGGGGTTAATGTCGAATTTCAAATGATTCATGGACGCGAAATATGGCCGGTAAAACTTGATAACAGCCAATTTGAACAAGTTATAATCAATCTGGTTGTAAACGCCAGAGATGCGATGAATGGATCAGGAAAATTAACGATAAGAACTCAAAATTATTATTCTGATAAAGAATTCAAATGTGTCTATGATGTTGCACACGCAGGTGATTATGTTTTAATCGAAGTTATAGATACTGGATGCGGAATTGATGCCTCCGATATTGAAAATATTTTTGAACCATTCTTCTCAAGAAAAGATGAAAAAATAAAAAAGAAATCAGGATCTGGAACAGGTCTTGGACTATCAACTGTTTATGGAATAATTAATCAGACGGGCGGCTTCATTAATGTTGTTTCAACTCCTGGAAAAGGATCAACATTTAAGATCTATTTGCCACGATATGTTGGATCTGAAGAAACTCAGACTAATCAAGAAACCGAAATACGAGATTTGAGCGGTTCTGAAACAATTCTTTTGGTTGAGGATGAAGATCCTGTTAGAATGTTCTCTTCAAGAGCTTTAAGAGAAAAAGGATATCGAGTTCTTGAAGCAGCAAGTGGTGATGAGGCTTTAAATATAATAAAGGACGAAAAATTTGATCTTTTGGTAACAGATGTCGTAATGCCAAAACTTGATGGCCCAACTCTAAATAAAATTTTGAAAAAGAGAATTCCAAATTTGAAAACCATTTTCATTTCGGGATACACAGAAGATACATTTAGACAGGATGTTGGAAAGAATTCGAACATTCACTTTTTGCAAAAGCCTTTCACACTGAAGGATTTGGCTAGCAAAGTCAAAGAAGTTCTTTCAAATGACGATTGAAGGACTTTTTGCAACAACTAAATCCGGGATTGAATTAACAATACACCTAATCCCTGGGGCCAAAAAAGAACAAATCCTTGGAATTATTGAAACAGAAAAAGGAAAAGCCCTAAAGATTTCGATTCATGAAAAGCCCACAGAAAACAAAGCCAATGAAGCTTTAATCAAGTTTCTTGCTGAAAAATTTGATATTCCAAAATCAAATATCTCCATAAAGCGAGGCCTTAAATCTCGAGACAAGAGAATAAGCGTTGATGGCATAACTGTTGAAAAAATGCATAAAATTTTATGGGACTATTTAAAGTTTGACATAGGATAAAATTATAATTTAACATGAAAGATAGTTAGCGATAGTTTTGCTAACGAAAAATTCTAGGCTTTTTTATCTCCGATAATTTTATAGATAAACAACAATTAAGCCTTTATGACCAGCGATTAAATTAGATTCAAACAACATAATTTTCAAACGATATTATATATTTTTTCAAAATTATCATGAGTAAAGAAAGCTCAAAAAAATTTTTGAAAGGAAATAAAATTATGAACATAATAACAAAACAATCGAACAAACAAGTCTTGGATTTGCAAATCTTGAAAGATCATTTGAGAATCGATCATGATCACGAAGACTCGTATCTGAAAGAAATAATTTCAATGGCGACCGATATCTTGGAAAAGAATATCGAAAAGCCAATTTTGATAAAGACATACACGTATGTTTTTCATAACGACGAATTTATTTCGACAAGAAGAATTCCTCTTCCAATGAATCAAGTAAAGTCTGTAGTCTCGGTTCAAAAAATCATAAACGATCGAGAAAAGGAAAAAATCAAATTTTCGGTTGAAAATAACGGGGACAAAACTTCGATAATAACAAACGGAACAAAATATCCTGTTGAAATAGTCTACACAGCGGGAATCACAGATAAGGAAACAGAAATCCCTAAAGATCTTCAGTTTGCAGTGCTTCAGATAGCAAAAAACATATATGAATGCTCAGAGGAAGATGTCTTGGAGTCGAAATATATCAAACATATTATAAATTCCAACAGAACACTTAATATAAATTAACGAATGAGGGGAAAAATGAAGAACACAATTTCAACATTAACAGAAAAAATTACCTTACTGAAAGAGTCGCATAACACAGGGAAAACAACAGTTAACCGCTTTGACGAAGTCATCAAATCTCGAGCTTCAATAAGATCAATAAGTTCTGATCTCTTCGAAGTTATTATGCTAAGGCCTCCAGC
>CAJOOW010000143.1 GCA_905236375.1 uncultured Alphaproteobacteria bacterium
AGGCCAAAGAACCTTCTTCCAACCTGTAAATTCTTCTTCAGGCTTTATACCTTCAGTACTCATAATAAGTTTTTCTCCTTATTTCAAAAAAACACTAAACCAACCAGAGGAAAAACTCCGTTCAGTTTATATTCCACTATGATTAAAATGGTATAAAAATTGTGAAAATAATTCAACATAAATGTTTTAGTCTTGATTGTCTTTGGAATTGTTAAGATTGGATCTAGACAATTTTTTTCTCTTTTCGAGAATATATAAAAGCTTTCGCTCATATTGCTTTTGAACTGAAAGTATCATATAATATAGACGAGTTTTTATATCCGATTTTTCTTCATGCTTCACACGATTCGTAGCTGTATTTTAAATGTTTTAAACTTATTCACAAAAGGAGCGAAGGATATAGCTGAAGATATGATTTTGCTCGATCAGCCAAAAGACAAGAATCTTGGAGATCTATACACAAATGCGGCTATGATGTTTGCGAAAAGACTTGAGATTTCTCCTAGAGTTTTAGCAGAAGCAATTCGTGATGCCCTAGCATCTAGTGAAAACGTGACAGAAGTTTCGCTAGCTGGTCCAGGATTTATTAATTTTAAGTTAAAAAATTCATTTTGGCAGGGTGTGATTTCTGATGTAATCGAACAGAATGAAAATTACGGTTTTTCAAACGTTTATGCCAATAAATTAATAAATGTTGAATTTGTTTCAGCTAATCCAACGGGGCCTCTTCATACTGGCCATGCTCGTAATGCCGTCTTTGGAAGTGTTGTTGCAAATTTGCTAGAAAGGATAGGATATAAGGTTACAAGAGAGTTTTATATCAATGATCAGGGGAATCAAATTAAATTTTTAGCAAGGTCTCTCTATCTCAGATATCGAGAAGCTCTTGGTGCTGAAATTTCTGAATCCGATTTCACTTCGGATATGTATTGCGGGGCATATGTCAAGGAATTAGCTAAAGAACTAGTAGATATTTATCAGGATAAATTTTTGAATCAACCGGAATCTGAATGGCTCGCTCTTCTCAGTCAATTTGCTATTGATAGGATGATGCAAAATGTTAAAAATGATCTCAGAAATCTTGGGGTTGTTATGGATGTATACACATCAGAGGCCGAGCTTTGCAAACGGAATCTTGTTGAAGAAGCATTAAATATCTTGAGTGAATGTGGAGATATTTATGAAGGAGTTCTTCCAAGACCTAAGGGGATCGCTTCTGATGATGAGTGGGAAGAAAGGCCTCAAACCCTTTTTAGATCAACAAAGTATGGTGATGACGTAGATAGAGCTATAAGAAAATCTGACGGAACTTGGACATATTTCGCTGGAGATTTGGCATATCATCTAGATAAGATAAAGCGCGGATTTACAGAAATGGTCGCAATTTTGGGGGCAGATCACAATGGCTATGTTAAACGTCTTAAATCTGCTGTTAAAGCCTTAAGTGCTGGAAAAGCTAATATTGAAGTGCGACTTTATCAACTCGTTAACTTTCTAGAAAATGGAAAGCCTGTCAGAATGTCAAAGAGGGCTGGAAATTTCATAACATTGAAAGATGTTGTAGAAAGAGTTGGAAAAGATGTGACAAGATATATGATGATTTCGCGACATCATGACGTAATGATTGATTTTGACTTTGTTAAAGCTGTTGAACAATCTATGGATAATCCTCTTTTTTATATTCAGTATGCTTATGCTAGGATTTGTTCCGTCTTTCGAAATTATGAAGCAGAAAATGGGGAAATAACGCGAGACGATCTTTTGAATTCTGATAAATCGATTCTGAGTGATGAGGCTGAGATATCTTTGATGAAAGCCTTAGCATTTTGGCCTGACCAAGTCAAAGCAGCTGCAATAGCAATTGAGCCACATCGGATTCCTGTATATATGCAAAATATTGCATCTCTCTTCCATTCTCTTTGGAATAAGGGCAAAATAAATTCAGAATTAAGATTTATCGATAAAGAAAATAGACATGAGACGATTTCTAGGCTATCGTTATTAATGGCCACAAAGAAAGTTTTAGAAGATGGATTTAGAATAATTGGTGTTACACCGATGATGGAAATGAGGTAGTTTTAATGCAGGAGTTTTTGAAAAGTGATGAGTGATAATTTCAAAAAAAGAAGACCAATGACAGGCAGGCAAAGATATCTGAGATATAATGATGTTTTCATGACAAAACAGACGACAAAACCGAGAGATTTCAATGAATCTTCAGAATGGGAAGAAGGCTCTCCTGAATATGAACCTCAAGACTATAATGAAACTGTAATTCAAGATGATCCTATGCAATATGAACAGGGAAATAATTACTCTGACAACAGAGATCATCAACCGAATTCGGAATACACGCAAACGAGAAATGGAGCAAATTATTTCACTGGCAGAAACAGCATTATAAATGATCAGATGATAAGATATCAGAGGCGTCAACTCCCCCCTCTTCAACGCTATTCTCCAAACTCTCACAAAGATGCTTATGCTGAATTTTGCCAATCATATTGGGATGAAGATAACCGAAGAACTCCTCGACAAAGGATTTCTTCTATTGGAGCAATTTGGCAAAAATTCATAGTGACATTTGCTTCCATTTTGTCATTGGTTTGTCTTTCATGGATAGCATACAACTGGAATAATAACAAATCTCAACAAGCACCATTGAACGCTGAAGGGATTCCTGTTATTGAGCCTGAAAGATCAAATTTTAAGGTTTTGCCTGATAATCCTGGCGGAGCTGAAATTGATTATAGAGATAAAACTGTCTATAGCAGGATTGATAATGGAGCTTCACAAATAAAGAACGAAGAGAGACTTCTTCCTCCTCAAGAAGAAACTTTTGCGATTCCACGACAACAACAGCAGGATAATGTAGAAAAGAAACCAAAAGAACAAAATGAAATAGAGGAATATTCCATTGTTAGTGACAAAATTTACTATATAAAACTATCTGCAGGAAAAGATAAACAAATTCTAACAAATGAGGCAAAGTTGCTGAAAAAGAAATATGCAGCTTTATTTGAAGGAAAAGAATGCGTAGTAAAGAAAGTGAGTAACTCAAAAGGAGAGATGCAAAGAGCAATTTTGGTTGGACCATTTGCGACTCAAAAAGCCGCTATTGAAGCG
>CAJOOW010000144.1 GCA_905236375.1 uncultured Alphaproteobacteria bacterium
AAGGTTTATAAAATGGAAAACATTCTCGTTGTTGATGATGATGCCAGACTCCTTTCATTAATTGTTAAGCTTTTACAAGAGAATAATTTCAATGCTGTTGGGGTTACTTCTGCAAATCAAGCGAGAGCAAAGCTTCAAGAATCCCATTTTGATGCAGTGATTGCCGATTGGATGATGCCAAATGAATCAGGGATTGATCTCATAAAGTCTATTCGCAATTCAGCTTCTCATTTATCAAATATTCCAGCAATAATGTTGACAGCGGTTGATGATATTGATAGAAAAATTATAGGTTTTGAATCAGGATTTGACGATTATATAACAAAACCATTTGAAGGACGAGAATTGATAGTCCGATTAACTGCCCTCATAAAACGTGCTTCTTCATCTCAAATAGAAGAGGTTCTTAAATTTGGTGATTGCGAATTTAGTTTAAAAACAAACGAGCTTAAAAAAAATGGAGAAATTATTTATTTGTCAACAACAGAGCTCAGCTTGTTGAGAACTCTTTGTCAAAGACCTAATGAACCATTCAGCAGAATGGATCTTGCCAAAAAACTTTCATTTCAAGTTTCAGATCGAACAATTGATGTGCAGATAACAAGACTTCGCAAAAAAATAGGAGATAATTCAAAAACTCCATCGATTATAAAGACTATCAGATATATCGGTTATGAGTTGTGTTGCAACTAGTTGTTAGAAGATTGTTTTTATGAATGAATTTAACTAACTTTCAAATTTCCAATTGGGGTTATTTTATGTTCGTGTTCAACTTCGAAATCTCGCATAGTGTATCCTCTTCCCCAAATTGTTTCGATGAAATTTAATCCGCCGGTTAAATTCGCTATTTTTCTTCTGAGTTTGCAAATAAAAACATCAACTATTTTCACTTCATGCTCATCCATTCCGCCATAGATATGATTTAAAAAGGCTTCTTTTGGCAGGACAGAACCTTTTTTTATGGCCAAAAGTTCAAGGATAGAATATTCTTTTGATGTGAGAGCCATTTCTGTTCCATAGATCCTAACACATCTTTGTTTGATATCAATTTCCATAGGCCCTACATCGATGACTGATGATGAATGTCCAGATGTTCGTCTTACTATAGCGTATATTCTTGCCAAAAGTTCAACTTTGCTAAATGGCTTTGTCAAATAGTCATCTGCTCCAATTGTCAAACCCTTGACTTTGTCATCTATGGCATTAAGGCCTGATAGTATTATAACAGGAGTTGTATTTCTGATTGCTCTGATTCTTGAAAGAATTTCGAAACCATCAATATCTGGAAGAATAAGATCCAATATGATTAAATCATAATCATAAAATTTCATCATCTCTAGAGCGTCAGAACCATTTTCTGCTATATCACATGAAAATCCATCAGACATGACCGCGGTTTCAATTCCACGGGCAATTCCAATTTCGTCTTCAACAATGAGCAATTTCATCTCACTACTCCAACTTTTCCTCCCTCTTATTTCATATTAACAGACTTTCACATGAAGTTAAAAGCTATAGCAACATTTTTGAAAAATTTTTTGATAATTTTGAAAAAATATTTCAAAAAGGCAATTTTTAGTTTGCAAAATTCATAATTTTTCCACGATAAAAATACATTTATGCTATCATATTAGCTGAATGTCTTTTTGATTGGAAATCGCTATATCAACATGTTGACTATGTTCTTTCCAATCACCGGGATGTTTCTTGACCCGTTATTGATTTTCTTTACAGGGCTTTTCGGAGGGTTTGTTTCAGGATTTTTTGGTTTGGGATGTGGGGTTGTCATTACTCCAATGCTTATGGAGTTTGGAATTCCTCCTTTGATTGCTGTTGCAACCCAGCTTTGCCACGCTGTTGGAACTAATCTCACAAATTTTTTAACGTATAAGAGAAAAATGGATGTTGATTTTCATTTGGCATTTTATCTTCTCTTAGGAGGAATGATAGGTGCAACTTTTGAGTGGCTCATGTTGAGTTATGCAAATAACTCTAAATTCGTCTTTAACAAATTTGTCTATGTTTATATCTGCATTCTTATAATTTTCGGAATTATTATGCTTGTTCAGAGTTTTAGAGAGTGGCGTCACAGAGATTCAAAAAAATATAAAAAAAGCGTCTCAATGCGACGTTGGATGATATATCTTCCATTTCATAGGATTTTTGTCAGATCAAGAACGGAGATGAGCATTCTAATTCCAATCTTTGTTGGATTTTTAACAGGCCTTCTAGTTGCTTCACTGGGAGGGGGAAATAACCTTTTTATGGCTCCAATTATAACTTATCTCATTGGCAGAATAAGCCCAGTCGTCAATGGAACGACAGCTCTTGTTGGGTGCGTCATTACGGCCATCATTGCATTGGTTTATTCAACAAGTGATTATTGCTGCGATATATTTTTCGTATTGTTGCTTTTCGCTGGCGCATCTTTTGGATCTTGGATAGGAGTTAAATTAACATATAAGATTCACCGACATTTTATATATGCTTTTGGAGCAATTATAGTTTTTCTTATGGCCTCTAGGCAGATTTTCAAATTAATAAATCACTCATTTGCTGCTACTATCAATATAAAAGCGGATCTTACAAGATCAATTTTTAATAAGATTGTTGGAGATGATCCAATACGATATACTCTAATTTGTATTTTGCTAATCGCTTTGATAGCATTTTTCTCAGAGAAGTTTATGCAGAATTGGTATGAGAAAAGAAAGACTTATTTACGGAGGTAGGAGATAACGTGAATCGTAATTTCATCATAGTTGCTGTAATATTAAGTGCGATATTGGCTCTTAGTTTTGACAAAGGGCCAAAAAACACAGTTAATGTTTATGGATGGTATGGAATTCTGAATAATGAAATATTAAAAGATTTTGAGAAGGAAACAGGGATAAAAGTTGTTTACGATGTTTATGATAACAATGATACCTTGGAATCGAAACTTCTTGCGACTAATAGTGGTTATGATGTTGTTTTCCCTTCCTTTATTCCTTATGCAGCACGCCAATGTGCGATGGGAGCATATTCAAAACTCGATGTTAAATTGCTTCCAAATTTAAAAAACGTTGAAGGTCAGATTACTGATAAATATAAAAAAGTCGGAGGGGATATATCTCGATTGATTCCCCTTTTTTGGGGAACGGTTGGAATTGCTTACGATTATGACGTTATAAAAAAAGTTTTTCCTGATCTTAAAGAGGTCTCGTATGATTTGCTCTTAAATTCAGAAAATATTGCAAAACTTTCAAAATATGGGGTTAGTTTTCCAGAAGAATACATTGATATATTTCCACAGACGGCGAGTTATTTAAAACTCTTGAATGAAGAATCAATAAAAACTCCAGGAAAAATTAAGGCTTATGTTAATCACTATAAATTCATAAGGAAATACATCAAGAAATTTTCTTCAAATACTATGATTAGTGATCTCTTATCAGGAGAAGTGGCTGTGGCAATAGGATCATCTGATAATGCCTGGAGAGCAAGACGATCAGCAAAAAATATCGGCAAAACGATTAAATATGTAATTCCAAAGGGACGAGGAATTCTTTGGATAGACTGTGTTGGAATTCCTGAAAAAGCGCCACATAAAGCCAATGCTCATAAATTTTTGAATTATCTTTTACGTCCAGATGTTGCAAAAAAAATAACTAACCATTCTGGAATCTTGGTTAACATCCAAGGCGCGAAAGAGTTTTATACAAAGGAAATTTTAGAAGACAGTCAGATATGTCCGATGGATAAAGAAATTCTTTCCGAATTGATGATTGGCACTCCAAGCAGAACGGCAGAAGAAGCAAAAAATGATAAGTTGGCAACAAGAGCTTGGTCTCAGATTCGTATGAATGAATTCGATTTTTTGGGAGATTTGAGATGAGGAGATTATCAAAAACAGTCATAACTTTTTTGATCTTTGGATATGCATTCCTTTTTACTCCTATCTTATTTTTAATAATCAATGCTTTCAGCGCTTCAGAAATTCCCTCAATTTGGACTTCTTTTTCACTCAGATGGTTTGAGGCAGTTTTTGAAGATAGCGAACTTACGAGAGCTGCATTAACAAGCCTAGAAATAGCTTGCATTTCAGCAACAGGAGCAGTTATTCTCGGTGGCTTAGCAGCTTTTGCCACGACAAATACGTCTTCTTTCAAGGGAAAAAGTTTCTTAAATACGACTATTATTATGCCGATAGTTATGCCAGAGATTATTGTTGGTTTCTCGCTCTTGATGTTGTTTATGGCCATTGAAAACGCTTTCGGATGGCCAAAAGAGAGAGGGGTTATGACTGTTGTAATTGGACATATAATTGCCACGATGGCATATGTTCATATTACAATCAGAGCTCGTTTGCTATCATTTGACAAATCCCTAGAAGAAGCAGCATTGAATCTCGGGGCAAAACCATTTACTGTTTTCTTTAAAATAAAGATTCCTATTCTTGCTAGGTCGATTTTATCGGGCTGGCTCTTAGCGTTTACATTGTCCTTGGATGATTTGGTTATTGCTAGTTTTTTGACAGGTCCTGGATCAACAACTCTTCCAATTTTAATATTTTCAAATGTTAGGGTTGGAGTGACTCCAGCGATAAACGCTTTGGCTACAATATTTATTCTCATTGTGGCTCTTTGCCTCATAATTGCATTTTTGATGATGAAGCAAAGCAAAAAACCAGAAATAAATTAGCGACATAATTCTGGGATAAAATTTCTTGGTGGAAAAATTTTCACTTTCGTTATAATTCAATTATCAGGAACCAAAATGGATATTCTCTTATGTTTTGTAAAAATCTTGCCCAATTGTCGAATGACTATGATGTCTTTTTGATCGATGTTTACGGAGTTCTTTACGATGGGAATGTCTTTTATGATGGAGTTCTTGATTATCTTGCAGAAATGAAAAAAATCGGGAAAAAACTCATAATACTTTCCAATACAACTATGGTAGCTGATGATTGTAAGATAAAATATCGCCCAAAGGGTTTATCAGAAAAACATTATGATATTTTTATTTCTTCTGGAGAGGCTTTTAGGCGGATAATCAAAGATCATATTGGAAGTGCAAAGACTTATTTTTCAGCTTTTTCTCCAAATAATGCTCTGTTTAATAAAGACCAATTCAAACAAACAGATACAATAAGAGAAGCTGATTTTGTCTATGTTGGATACTTAAATAGCAATAGGTTCTATATTGCGGATGCTTTTAAAGATAGAAATGGACAGTTAATACCGATGGAGGATTTGACTTCAATTGATTGTCATGATATTGCTGATTTTGATGAGATAACTCAAATTCTAGATTTAAGTTTAAAATTTAATAAGCCCTTGGTTATCGCAAATCCAGACATCTTCGCTCTCGAAATGGTTTCAACTAGTGAATTTTCGGAAAAGCGTCCTGTCCTCTGCCAGGGAGCTATCGGCGAATTTTATGAAAGAATGGGAGGAAAAGTTATCTATTTTGGAAAGCCTTATCAGGCAATTTATGATTTTGCTAAACAATTTATTCCAAATGGATCCAAAACAGCAATGATAGGAGATACTCTCTGGACAGATATACTCGGAGGAAATATGGCTGGAGTTGATACGATTCTCGTTCTGACAGGTGTTTCTGGAACATTTATGAAATCATTTGTCGATGGCGATATCAATTCCAAGGTTGAACGTTTGCTTTCGAAAATATCTTCGAAAATGACACATAAGAGCCTTAAAGAATTTTCTCAGATTCCGACTCATATCATTGAAAGATTTGCCTGATTTTAAAAAAGTCAATGCTCTACCCCTGTTCTTCAAGGATAGAGCGAGTACTTTTAATTTTGGGGTTTTTAAGTTTTAGGCTGCTGGCGCAGTTTCTTGTTGTGTTGCTGCCTTATCAGCATTGTTAACTAATGTTTCTGCGTCACTGAGCGCTTTTGTTGCATCCACTTCAACCGAAGGCGTTTCAGGAGTTGCTGGTTCGGTTGCTGTTTGTGCATTTGCAATAGCAGCTGTGGCAGCATCTGTTGTTTCAGCAGCAGATGGTTCTGAAGTGGCATTTTCCTGCGCTTGACTTGCACTTTCAGGTTGATTTAGTCCTTTTTTGCCACGAGGCCCAGGATGTTTTGGAAAAGTTGGAATTTTTTCAAACTCTACTCCGCTATTATTTTGTCCCTTCAATTCATAATTTTTGCCAGGATTCTTTGCTTTCCACACCTCGACCGCTTTTTGCATAGAGTTTTTTAGAGCAGCAACTCCCGCTTCGGTTACTTTTGTGCCGGAAAGATGGACACAAACGAGCTGTCCGATTCCATTTGCTTCTAACATGGCGCCGATTTTCGTTATTCCAGCATCAGAAACAGAAGTTCCCGATAGGTTCAAGCTGCGAATTGAAGGCAAATCCAAAGAATCTATAACTCCATCATCAAGATTTGGATTATCCGAAAGATTCCAAATCACAGTTTTCTTATCTTTTGCAAATTCTCCAGCCCATTTAGCAACAAACTCGTTCGAAACACCTGTGTTTGAAAGGTTTACATACAAGTTAGGAGAGTTGCTCCCGAACGATTTTGTGGCTTTGATTTTGTTATAGTATTCTGCCATCTTTGCTTCGCCATTTTGGGCAAAGTCCGTCACATTGCTAAAATCAATAACGACGTTTTGATTGTTGCCCATTTCATTATAGGCTTCTCCTGTCGTCCTTTTTACGTTATCAACTTTAAGAAATTTTAAAATTTGGTCCCACCAAGAGCCTCTCTTCTTGGCTTTTTGATCTGGATCTGAAGCATTTTCTTGCGGATCAACCGCCGTGTTGTTCTCTTCTATGGCCGGCCCATTTTCAGCAGCAGCTGTTGCTTGAGCTTCAGTTTCAGGATTTTGGACATCTTGATCCTGCCCAGAAACTTGTGTTTCGGTTGTTGCTGCGGGGG
>CAJOOW010000145.1 GCA_905236375.1 uncultured Alphaproteobacteria bacterium
AATATAAACCTGGTCAGAGTAGAGATACAGCAGCCATAGTATTTAGCTTCTGGGTTTTGAAGACTGGCCAGCCTTTTTTGAAAAGACGAGACTATGGGATTTAAAGGCGATTTTAATATATGGAAAGATTTTATAAAATCTGTTAAAAAACTGGATCGAGCCAATAAAGCGGTATCAAGAAAGCCACAAGTTCGAATTGGACCAGATCCTGAAAAAAATCGTTTAGGATCGTTCATTGATAATCGCAAATCCATGGGTAATGTTAAAGTTGAAAAATTGATGAGATCTGAAATTAACAAGTTCAAGCCGAAACGATCCATAGACTTACACGGCTATACTAGGAATATTGACAACACATTGGAAATATTTTGTTCAAAATGCATACTAGAAAACTCCCGAGAAATCTTAATAATAACAGGGAAAGGATCCGGGATAGTTAAATCAGCAACCGCACATTGGTTAAGTTCTCATCCTGAATTAATTGTTGGGTTTTTTGAAATTAAAGATACAATGATGGAAAGTGGGGCTTTTGGAGTTAAACTTCGTTCGAAATAACTTGAAATTGTCTCATATTTATCACAAAATCTGTTTAAAGTAGTTAATTTTATGAGATCATTGTGGCTCTATTTTCAAAAACACAAAGCAAATCTATCAAGGCTCTTTCAAAGGCATTGGCCGATACCTACGTCCTCTTAATGAAAACTCAAAACATCCACTGGAATGTTGAAGGACCGGATTTTAGATCAATTCATCTTATGACCGAAGATCATTATAACAATCTCTTTGACGCCGCGGATGTCATTGCTGAGAGAATTCGCATGGTTGGCGGAAAATCGCCTGCAACTTTCGAGGAATTTTTAAAATTGGCTTCATTTGACGATAAATTAAAATCAACAAATCAGAAAGGAATGCTGGAAGAACTGCTAAAAGCTCATGAGTCACTGGTTAAAGATTTGAAATCAGGAATAAAAGATATTTCGGGAAGTGATGATGGTGGCTCAATCGATGTTCTAAGTTCAAGATTGGGTTTTCATGAAAAGACTATCTGGATGTTAAAAGCAACTTTGAAAAAATAAATGCATGAAATTTTTCAAGATTGTAGTTGCGGCAATTTGTTTCGTATTATCATCGAACGCTTCATATCAGAAAAAAAGTGATGTTTTCTGGAACGAATTGCCACAAAATCTTGAAAATGGTGAAAAAATCTTAAGAAATGATAAATCAGACGAAGGAAAACTGGATTATGCTATTTTCTTATTTGTTTTTCATAAAGGCAAACACGAAGAAATTGCGCGTCTCTTAAAACCTCTAGTTGAAAAAGTTGAAAAGAAAGATCAATTTGACTATGGGAATTTCAAAGGCGGTGATTTGAAATACGACGGTTCAATTAAATCAATAATTAACTCAATCATAATCGCGGGACTTTGCATTGAACCATATTATGTAATAACCTCCCCATTTATAAGAAAAGAACCGTCTTTAATCCGGGCCACGGAGCCTTATTTTGGAAGCAATCGTGATAATTTTTTGCCGCGTTGCGGGGGAAAGAAATAGGGCAAAGGCTTTAAAAAACTTTCCATATTCTGAAGTAGAAGCATTTTTAAAGCCTTATAAAATTTTATGCCAAAAAGACAAGGGGACAACCAGGCACACAGTAATGGCAATGCAAGAATTAAACTATTCATATATGATCTATAATCCAAACCATTTCTTAAAGAAAACTTACCTAAAAATGAAGAACAGCTCACCATATAACAGAAAAGAATACAAAATCGCTATAGAATCACTAATTAGGTATTATAGATCTGAATTTAAACTGAATGCTAAGGACTCAACCAAAGCTGCAAGAAACGCATTTAATGAGTGGTTAAATCTTTATAATTCCTCAGATATTGAAACATAAGATAGCATTATTTCATATTTATTTTTTGTTTAATATATGTTATAATATAAGTAGATGATAGATTCTGATAAGGAGATTTGAATGTTATATCAGAGCAATCTTGCAATCGATCGCAACTCTGCTATAAAAGACTTTGGACCTAAGCCTTATCATAATCTGAGTCGGGATTTTCTTTCAAATTATGAAAAAGGAATATCTGCTGAGTCTTGCGCCGAAAAAGAGTTAAAACTCAAAGGCTATGAAGTTCTCGGGAAACGAGTCAGAACAAAATATGGAGAAATTGATATTCTTGCTCGAAAAGGAAAGGATCTCGTCGCTGTTGAGGTTAAACAACGAAAAACTCTTGATGCAGCCAGAGAATGCATTTCTCTTCGTCAACAGAAGAGAATTTTGAACGCTTTTTTGTTTCTTATCTCTGAGATGAATGAATCATTTGAAAGTTATCGCATTGATGTGGTATGTTTAGATTCAGTTGGTAGATTTGAACATATTGAAAATGCGTTTCCAATTGAAAGTCTTGTTGCTTGCTAATTCAATTTTAATTACCGGCTGTGTTCCGGTTATGGTTGGCGGTGGAATGGTTGCAGGAAGCTATACCGCAGCAAGAGATAAAAAGCTTGGCGATAGTTTAAATGATGCAAAAATTGATGCCGAAATAAAAAACAGACTCTATAAAATCGATCATAAACTCCAAAGCGATGTTTCAGCAGTAACTGATCATGGCTGCGTCCTGCTTACTGGAGTTGTTTCTAATCCTGAATGGGTTAGTGTTGCGGAAAAAGAAGCCTGGGCAGTCAATGGGGTCGTAGAAGTAAATAACCATATAACTACTGGTGATTTTTCAGCATCCCAGCTCATAAAGGACGATTATCTAACAACTGCCTGCAAATCATCATTGCTTTGCACGAAAGATGTCAAATCCATAAACTATAAAATCAAAACATATGACTCGGTCGTTTATGTCCTTGGAATTGCAAAAAGTCAGGAAGAACTCGAAAAAGCTTTGAATTCAGTTCAAAAAGTCAAAGGCGTTAAGAAAGTCGTTTCATACGTTAAATTGATATAATTTTATATGACGCTTCCAAAACACATAGCCTTCATTATGGATGGCAATTCAACTTGGGCAAAAAGGAATAATAAGCCACAAATGGAAGGCTATCTCAAAGGAATGAGGACTATGTCTCAGATAATCCTCGATGCAAAAGATCTTGGGATTGAGTTTGTGACATTCTATGCATTTTCGATGGAAAATTGGAAAAGGCCAGCGAAATGGGTTTCAGACTTTATGTCATTAGCCATGAGATTTTTTAAAAATGATGAATCAATCCAGAAAGTTTTAAATGCCAAAGCTAAACTGAAACCGATAGGTGATATTTCAAAACTTTCTTCGGAATTTCAAAATATTTTAAAAAAATATGAAAATGAAACAGCAAGCAATGACGGCATTAGTGTCCAGCTTGCAATAAGTTATGGCTCAAGAAATGAAATAGTCAGAACAGTTAAAAAGATGGCTCAAAATGGGATTGAAATTACTGAAGAGAATATTTCAAAAAACCTCGATACAGCCGATATTCCAGATCCTGACCTCATAATAAGAACCAGCAAAAAACAACGTCTAAGCAATTTTCTGTTATGGCAAGTTTCTTATAGCGAGTTTTATTTTTCGGATTTATTGTGGCCTGATTTTGGTAAAGCCGAACTTCAAAAAGCAATTGATGATTTTTCAGAAAGGAAAAGAACTTATGGTAAATAATTTTATCTTAAGAACATTGAGCACCATTGTCTTAATACCCATCGTGTTTTTATCGATTTCTCTTGGGGGCTTGTATTTTCAGTCTTTTTCTCTGCTTTGCCTTTATTTAATGCTAAACGAATGGTTTTCAATGAACAAGAAAACAAAAACGCTTTTAAACATCATCTTTGGTATTATTATTGCGTTATTTGTGGCCTCAAATCTGGGATATTTTTCCTTTTCAGAAATAATACAGAAAATAGACAGTTGGACAGAAAACTTATCTCCATACTTATCCAATCCAGATGACTTGGATCCGGATCTTTTAAGAGGAATCACACCTTCTCAAGCATTAACTGCAGTAACATTCATCAGCATCTTAGCGATTGGCGGATTTAAGAAAACAGTCTGGAGCATCATCGGGATTATCACTACTGCTTTTGTGATAATATCTGGATTCGTTCTTTATCATGCGCAAACTGTAAAGCCATGGCCTAAATTTACATTTACGAACTTCGTTTTATTGGCTCTTATCGTTATCGTATCCGGCATTTTCATTCTTCGAACCAAAAACAAAGAAAAGCTCATCTTTCCAACCGGAATTCTTTATATAACGATTCCAATGTTATTTTGGATGAATTTTTCTACACTGGATAATGCTGCGGTTTTCAGATTTCATATTATTTCAGCATTTGTTATTGTTTGGTCTTGCGATATCTTTGCATATCTCGGAGGAAGATTGATTGGAGGGCCGAAACTCGCTCCATCAATTAGTCCTAAAAAAACTTGGTCTGGAGCGATTGTTGCATTTATAATGACTCTTTCGCTTGCTGCTATTTTCCTTATAAAAATGCCGAAAAATATCTTTGATCATCAAATCAAAATTCCATTGATGTTGCTATTACTATGCGCAGTCATGATAATCGCCTCTATTTTGGGAGATCTTTTGGAATCTAAAACGAAGAGAATCTTAGGAGTAAAAGATTCAGGGAGTCTCATTCCAGGTCACGGTGGAGTTTGCGATAGGCTTGATAGTTTTTTGATGGTTTCATATGTTTTAATCGGAATTTATCTAGCAATTGGCTTGTTTGGAGAAATAAGTGATCTTATGAGTATTGAAAAATGAATAAAGCTACCATTCAAACCATAAGCATTTGGGGATCAACGGGCATTATCGGGAGCAAAGCTTGCAAGATAGCAAAACAATCCGGATTTAAAATCATATCGCTTGTTGGAAATAAGAATTATCAAAAACTGATTGAACAGGCAAAACTTTATGAGCCTCAATATGTCGGGGTTTATGATCCAAAAGCTTTTGAAATTGTTAAAGAATCTTTGAATTCTTCGCAAACAGAAGTCCTTCCAGGATCGGAGTTTGAGAATTTAGCAAAAATAGAAACTGATTGTTGCATCATGGCGATTTCTGGAAGCTCTGCAATAAAACCAACTTTCGATTGTTTAGGCCACGCAAAAAGGCTTGCGATTGCGTCGAAAGAAGCTATTATCTGTGGGGGCGAGCTTTTGATAAAAATGGCAAAACAACTTGGAACAGAAATAATTCCCGTTGATTCCGAACATAGTTCAATTTTCCAATGCCTCATCGGAGAATCCAAAAAAGATATCTTAGAGATTATATTAACGGCTTCTGGAGGGCCATTTATAGACTTTGAAGAAAAAGATTTAGAAAAAGTGACTATTGAAGACGCCCTAAAACATCCGAATTGGAATATGGGAAAGAAAATCACAATAGACAGCGCGACCTTGATTAATAAGGCTCTTGAGATTATTGAGGCAGCTTTTTTGTTTGACGCTGATGTAGACAAAGTCCGGCCATTGATCCATCCAGAATCTATTATTCATGGCCTCGTTAAGTTTAATGATAATTCTCTAAAAGCTGCTCTTGCATTTCCAGATATGACTTTTCCGATTTCTTATGCCATCAATTATCCAAATCGAAAAACTTGCGATCTATCACCCTTAGATTTTGAAAAACTCGCAAAACTTCATTTCAGAAAGCCAAAATCATGGCAGGAAAGGAATATGAAGCTGGCATATCAAGCATTCAATGAAAGAAAAGTCATAGCGTTTAATACCGCGAATGAAATTGCTGTTTCAAAGTTTTTAAACGGAGAATTGAAGTTTAAAGATATTTATGGATTTGTCTCTGAAGTGTTAGAAAATACTAATTCAGAAAAAGCAGAATCCATCGATGGAATTTTTCAAATAATTGACTTTGTAAAACGAAATTATAATTGCAATTAGGCCGTTCAAGAATGGCGCGCCCTGGAGGATTCGAACCCCCGGCCCACAGCTTAGAAGGCTGTTGCTCTATCCAGCTGAGCTAAGAGCGCGTGCTTGTATAATACATCATAATCGAAAAATGGTCAATACATAAGTGAATTGCTGAGTTTTATAATGTTTCATTCCATCTATCATTCACATTTGCGACGATTGACTGTTGCAAAATTGCGACATGATGCAAGGCAATTAGAATTAATTATATATAAATTTTAGAGATTTTCTATATAACGTGCCAGAATCGAATTAGAAAGTTATTTTTTGGTTAATTTTATGAACGTGAATAAAATTTTAGTTTCAGGTTTCTTGATTGTTTGTTTCATAACGGAAGCCGAAGCTTGTGGAAATGGC
>CAJOOW010000146.1 GCA_905236375.1 uncultured Alphaproteobacteria bacterium
GCAAACTCTATTCTAAAAATTCTTGAAGAGCCCCCTTTAGATTCAATCATTATCTTAACCACGACAAAACTCCTTTCAATTCTTCCAACTATTCGATCTCGTTGCGTTAAATTTCGGGTTAATCCTGATAAGACATTTCCAGCCCCATCCACTCTTGAAAATTTTGTCCTTGAGCTTTTAAAAGATCATAGTCCCGATTTATTAAAAAACTTCATAGCTTTCATAAATTCAGGCTGCAAAAATGCTTTGGAATTTTCTAAGACCAATGCTGAATATTTCGATATCTTCCTGAAAACATCTATAGCATTTTGCGCATTCAGAAGTTCACATGGTGCTCTTTTTGATTATTCAAAACGTCTTCTGAATCTTCAATCTTTTTTTAATTTGTCAAAAAACACCTATCCTGATAAACAATCCGGAATCATCGCCATTTGTCAGATTTTATCTGATCAGTCATTACAAGATTTCGCGGCTTAACAGATTCTTCTTCGTTAGAGACATAACAATCCCGAAACTAATAGCTGTTGCTAGCATTGAGCTGCCTCCATAACTTATGAATGGAAGAGTCATTCCTTTTGTCGGAATTAGATTAAGAGAGGTGCATATGTTTATTAAAACCTGCAGAGTTATCTGAAATAATATCCCAAATACTGTTGTAAAACTGAACATATTTGATGATCTCATTATTTTAGAGATTGCTCTCGTTATAAATAGCGCAAAAAGAAAAATTATCAGAATGCATATGATAAATCCGTATTCTTCTCCAATAACAGAAAACACAAAATCTGAGTGTGAGTCTGGTACAAAAGTCTTAACAACACCTTCTCCTGGGCCTTTTCCAAAAAATCCCCCGCTCCTAAAAGCTTCAATTGATTTTTGAATTTGATAAATATCAGTATCTTCGGTTTTCATAAAGAATCTATCAATTCTGTCAGAGAAGTGAGGATAAACCAAATAGAGACCAAACATCGCAGAAAGTGCAGTTGCAACAAATGCCCCAATCATGAATATTGACAATCCAGATATAAAAAGTTGAGCAAAAAATGTGCCAGTAATTATCACACTCATTCCAATATCTGGTTGAGAAAGAAGTAAAGGTGTTACCAATATGATACTGATAATTGAAAAAATAATTCCTGGAAATCCTCTATCTCTGTATTGTTCAGAAACAAGCCATGCTGTTATTACCGCCATAACTGGTTTTAAAAATTCCGAAGGCTGAAGAGAAAATCCAAAAATGTTGAGCCATCTTCTCGCTCCTTTTATCTCTGCTCCAAAGATTAAAGTGCATAAAACTAAGCCAAAGCAAACAAAATAGCCTATTATTGCAAGTCGACGAATATATTTTGGCTGAAGAAAGGATATAAATAACATTACAAATATCGAAACAGGAACAACCATTAAATGAAGTTTAACGAAATGAAACGGGGGAAGTCCTAGTTTCATAGCGAGAGCAGGAGTTGAGGCAACACTAACCCAAGTCCCTATTGCTATAAGAGAAAAAGCCGAAAATAACAATACTCTATCTATTGAAAAAAGCCATTTCTTTAAAACTTTTGAAAAACTAACAGACATTAATTCAATTCCTCAACAATCTTTACGAATTCTTCCCCTCTTTGTTCAAAACTCTTAAATTGATCAAAGCTGGCACACATAGGAGAAAGAAGAACGGCAGAAGGACCTTTTTCAAGCGCTGCATCTTTATAAGCTGCGTTTATTGCATTTTTCATTGTTTGACACCTAACGGTTTTCTTTATTCCATCAAAAATATCTTCGAATTCATCCATTGATTCGCCAAAAAGATATATCTTTTGAACTCCAGAAATATGATCCTTAATAAAAACCATAGGATCAGTCTTTTTGCTCCTTCCTCCGACAAGCCAATATATCTTATATCCAAAAAATGAATCCAAAGCTCTGGCTGCAGATCCTGGGTTCGTTGCTTTGCTATCATTAACAAAAAGAACATCTCCGATTTTTCTAACGGCATTAAGGCGATGCGGAAGCGGAGTAAAACTCATAATATGATTTATAATCTCCCTTGATTGAAGGCCGAATTCTTTGCAGATAGCATATGCAAATTCGATATTTTGATGATTATGCTTTCCTCTTAGATTCAAAATCCCGGATAAATCGATTGCGACCCTGTTCGTTGCATTGTTCAAAATTGCATTTTCACAAACGTATATATCGGCTTTTGGTTCATATTCAGTTGAAATTTTAATTACATTATTTTGGTTTGCATATTTGTTCATAGAATAACGATCTTCATATGAGATCAGTCTCAATTTTGCATGATCTAGCGCCATGTGTTTTGCTATAATATACTCTTCAAAGCTACCATGAAATTCCAGATGATCAGGTTCAATATTCAAAACACAAGCTATTTCAAAATCGAGATATTGCGAACTTGCAAGTTCATATGATGACATTTCAAAGACATACCATTCAGCCTCTTTCATATCGAAATACGGAATCCCAATATTTCCTCCCATTTCAACGGAAATCCCAGCTTTTTTCAATATATGATAAGTTAACGCCGTCGTTGTTGACTTGCCATTTGTGCCGGTTATCGCAATTATCTTAGCCTTTGGATTATAAATTCTGAAAATATCAAATGTCGATAAAACAGGAACGTTATGCATTAGAGCTTCTTTAATGACTCTGTGACGATTGTGAGACATAAATGGAATAGCTGGACTTTTTATCACTAAATCGATCTGCTGTTCCCAGTCTATTTCAGTTATTTGATCAGGAGCTCCTAATGCCTTATCGTCATAAACAAATAGTTGAAATCCCTTATCCTTTAAAAATTTGTAAACTGATTGGCCGGAAACACCATATCCAACAATTAAAATTTTGCGCAATGAAGCAATATCAATCATCGTTTATATAAATTCCAATAACGCGTGGCCATTTTAATACATTAAAACAACAAGATCAAGTTTCGTCGGTATTTTTATAAAAATTTGCAGGATATGAAAAGGAAACTTATATCAAAATGGAACATATTTCATCCTTTGTGATTAAACCTCAAATTTGATCTCTTATTAAAACAAGCAATTTTTAAAAATTAACACCGTTTGGTAATATCAATCTATTGACAAATGTATCGCTTTAAAGCTAGAATTGTTTTCGTTGAGGTTGGAAGGGTGGCCGAGTGGTTAAAGGCAGCAGACTGTAAATCTGCCGACGTTAGTCTACGAAAGTTCGAATCTTTCCCCTTCCACCAC
>CAJOOW010000147.1 GCA_905236375.1 uncultured Alphaproteobacteria bacterium
AAAAAAAAAAAAAAAAAAAAAAGTTAATTTTTAGATTTCGTAATATAAAACGCAATCAACGAATCGCGGCTTGCCGAAACCGAATCCAACAATCCAGCCTTTATTGAAAGCTCATTTTTCAGAATTTTCATAAAAACGTTCCGCTGACGTTCAGTTTTTAGTCCTTCATAAATCATCTTTTTCTGCAAAATCCTGTGAAATAGCATCGCATCAGCATTTGCCTGAGATTCATTAAGGCCATCTCTAAGGCTTATGGTTGGGAAATTTTTAGGTGCTGCCATTGGAGGCTTTTTTTCCTTTTCAGGCTTAGTATCGTGAGAATTTCCGAAAATATCATTCTGAAGGATTTTCATTTATCACACCTTTTCATTAAAAAATGCAGTCTTAGAACTATGAAATCCAAAGACAAAGGCATCTTTGTTTAAGCGATTAACGCCATTTAAAATAGTTTCTTTGACGAGACACTTATCCAAAAAGAAATGAATATTGACATCAAGTCCATGGGGGACATATTGTTTGATCAGTTCTTTCATCTTCTGAAGAGCCGAAAACTCTTGGTCTTTTGGTGACTTTTTCGGAAGAAATTTTGAATATTGTTCAAAGTTCAAAGGGCCAATCTTAACTTCAATGCCTTGGGTCGAATCCCAAAGTTTTCTTCCCAAAATACTATTATCGCCCAGTTTATTGTAATTCCCATTTTTCCCAATGATCGTTTGTTCTTCCGGGAAAGACTCTATAAACCCGCCAACAAATTGCTGAACTTCAATCGGAACATTAAAAAAACTCGAAAGCATAGCTCGAAGTCCAGAACTTGATCTCGTATTTTTCCAAAATAAATTTTGAGATGAAATCTTGAATTGTTCAGGAATTAACTCAACATCTTTTTTTTGTTTTTTATCAAGATCTTCATCACATCCAAATCCTGAAAGGCTGAAAATTATATTTCCAATAACGGATTTTTCAATTGGAGCAGAGAGGGTTTCAACTCCTTGCCTTTTTAAAAAAGAATATCTCAAAGACAGCATCCGGCCATTGAAAATGTCAAAGAAGTCTGTAACAGCTTTCTTTGAGTCTCTGTTGAAAGTTATGAATTCTTCTGTATAGCAATCTGGCAAAATCCCTTCGATTCCAGCAATCCCAGCAAGATTTGTATAGATTTCTGCAATTCCATCTTTTATTCCTTCAACCGCTGATACATCAGCATATTTTGAGCTGTAATTTATGTTTGATTTTATTTCAACGTATTTGCCTCTGCATGAAGCTTTCGCAACATCTATTGCTCTAACAAATGAAAATTTCTCAGGAGAGAAAATCAGTTTTTCAATTAGAGATTTATCTTGAGGCCGAACAAAAGCGGATTTTTTCTTAGGCGTTTCTTTCTTGAAAAATCCAAACACCGACTCGACACCTCATTCAGCAGAATTGGTTGCGGGGGTTGGATTTGAACCAACGGCCTTCAGGTTATGAGCCTGACGAGCTACCAAGCTGCTCTACCCCGCGATGAAACTTATTTAAATGGTATATCCTGAAGCCCAAGATGTCAAGGGCATTTTTGAAAAAGTACTATCCTAATCTCGAAATATATAAGATCGAATTACTATAGAGTCTCTGTCATAGCGCATTTATATCTGCTAATCGTTTTTCAACAATAATTTAATCATCTTCTTCAATCTTTCTTTGTATTCTGTTTTTATTCCTTCTTCGCTGTCCTCTTCATTATCGGATGAAGTGCCTTGAATTGATGATGGACCTTGATGTACGTATTCAGATGTTGACTCAACGGATTCATTATCATCGTCAAAATCTACTTCTCCTTGATTTTCAAAGTCGCCACTTTGCTCTTCTTCAACCAGATATCTTGCGAATTTTTCTATTATAGTGTCTATTAGATTAGTTTCATCCCATGGATTGTCCCCTAGAGTTTCATCATAAACTGGTAATAGATTGCCTTCAAACTCACCAAAATTAACTTTTTTATTGTCCTTTATCTTACCGGTCACCCATTGAATGAGTCTGCCTGTTCTACTTCCTTGTTCTTTTCTCTCCATTTGAGCGTCTTCTCTTTTATACTAAAAAAGTAACTATTAATGCCTGACATACTGGTGACGATCAGGTTATTTCAAGGATGTAGCTACCAAAATTTGAGAAAACAATTATTCGCTCATTACCCTACACCCGATGATGAGCCATTTTTGAGCGCCCTTAGATGGGTAGCGAGGATTGCACCGATTTGAAAGTTAGAGTGGGTCGATACCGTTCAGTCGCATCGAAACCTGTATCAAACCGGGAAGACATAATCTATCAAAAAAATAAATGACCTTCAAAGTAATACAATTTCCGTGAAAGAAAATTGGGAAAAGCCGTAAATAAATTTGATTTTTATCCATGACATCAGTTATTTGCTTACATTTAGATAAAATTTTGCTAGAATGTTGCAGATTCAGTATTTTGGTTGTTTCATGTTTCAGTTTGAGATTCTGTTTCAGAGTAAAAAATCTAATGCACGATTAGGCAGAGTTCGCACTTCCCATGGAACAATTGAAACTCCGGCATTTATCTTCTGTGGAACAAAAGCTAACGTTAAGGGAGTCACAATTGATCAAGTTAAATCCGCGGGATCTCAGATAATCCTTTCAAATACTTATCATCTCATGCTTCAACCTGGCAGCGATTTGATAAAAGAAGCTGGAGGACTGCATAAGTTCACAGGATGGAACGGTCCGATGCTTACTGATTCTGGAGGATTTCAAGTTTTCAGTCTGGGATATGGAAGCGTAGAATCGGAAATCAAAGGAGCTAAACAAATTAAAGGCAAAAGAACTCTTTTGAAACTAACAGAAGATGGGGCAAGATTTAGATCATATATTGATGGAAAAATTATAACTCTGACCCCAGAAATTTCAATGAAAGTTCAAATGGATTTAGGAGCCGATATAATAGTTTGCTTCGATGAATGTACTCCATATCATGTCAACAAGCTTTATACTGCCAATTCAATGGAAAAGAGCAAACGATGGGCCGGCAGATGCTTAAATGTATTTAAAGAACAAGGAAACGGCCAGCAGGCACTGCTTGCTGTGATTCAAGGTGGAGTTTATGAAGATCTTCGACAAGAAAGCGCAAGATTTGCTAATGAAAACGATTTCGATGGATTTGCGATAGGCGGATCCTTGGGAAAAACGAAAGAAGAAA
>CAJOOW010000148.1 GCA_905236375.1 uncultured Alphaproteobacteria bacterium
AAGAGAATATAAGATTACAAAAATTGAAAGAGAAATCACATCAGATGAAAGCATAATCAAGATCAAAGCAAGATCTTTTAAAATTAAACCTCCTTCAAGCGATAATATAAATCAAATCAATCTATCTTTAGAACCACCTAAAACATTAACAGCTGACGATATTATCAAAGATATAACGGTTCATAACGAAGCTTCTGAACAATATGAGAAGATTTTAAAATTTATCTCAGAAAATAGAGCAAGACTCAATAAAAGCAATTATAAAGCCCTTTTGAATGGAGTTTTGAATGCAAATCAGACTAAAATTCAAATAGTCGCCAGACCTTTGAAAATTGAGCATTGCGAACTAAAAGTCATTGATCCAATAGAAATTACTTGGAAAAATTGACTAGGACTTTGACTCCTCCGTAGCTTTTTTCTTTTGAACAGGTTGCACTCTTTGTTGCATGCTCTTAGCTTTGGCTTTGGCCTTTGCCTTCGCTTTGCTGTGATTTCGACGTGCCGTACATCGTCTTGAAGAGTCTGGAATATAGGAATCTTCGTCATCTTTTTCTTGCATGATTGCCTGAAACATTTTAGCGGCCAAACATTTAGCCATAGCTTCTGGATATAAATTAATCGTATCCTTTAATGTTGCTATCAATGCTTCAAAAAAATACGCATAAAAAACCCTTGATTGATAAATCTTTCCCTGGAAGATCATGATTAGCAATGATAAAATTAATCCGGTAGACAATTAGGAATCGACCGTTTTTATGTTTAGACCAATTCGAGGAATGAAGGATCTCTATGGATCCGATATAAATAAATACAACTTTATAATCGAACAGGCAAGACATATAGGCGAAAAATATGGCTATTCCCAAATAAGCACTCCAATCGTCGAACAAACCGATGTTTTCCAGAGATCAATCGGAGATGAAACGGATGTCGTCTCAAAAGAAATGTATAGTTTCGTTGATAAAGGCGGAGAATCAATAACCCTAAGACCTGAAGGAACAGCCGGAGTTATGAGAGCAATTGTCAGCGAATCAATGGCTCAAAGCCTTCCAATTAAGCTTATGTATTATGGAGAAATGTTCCGCTATGACAGGCCACAAAAAGGCCGTTATCGCCAATTCCATCAACTTGGCTTTGAACATATCGGAGACAAAAGCCCATATACCGATGCTTTGTTAATTTCAATGGCTTCTGAGATTTTAAATTCAATCGGAATTTTTGGCTTTAAAGTTTTAATCAATAGCCTTGGAGACGATGAAACTCGCGAATCTTATACAAAAGGTTTGGTCAAATATCTCTCAAGACATGAAGAGAACCTATCTGAAGATTCTAAAAAAAGATTAACAAAAAATCCTCTAAGAATTCTTGATTCTAAAGATTCAAAAGACAAAGAGATCTGTTCAATGGCTCCAATTATAACCGATTATTTAAGTAAAGAATCCGGGCAATATTTCGAGAAAGTCTGCGCTCTCTTGGATGATTATGGAGTGAATTTCGAAATCGATAACTTTTTAGTAAGAGGCCTCGATTACTATAGCGAAACAGCTTTCGAATTTAAATCAACATCAGAAGAATATGGCGATTCAGTTGGAGGAGGCGGTCGCTATGACAAACTTCTAAAGATCTTTGGAGGTCCTGATGTTTCAGGAATTGGATTTGCTTTTGGAATTGAAAGATTGATGATGCTATTAGACGATTCCAAATTTCAAAATAAAGCTAAAAAAGTCGCGGTTGTCCCTGTTTCAGAAGATGAAAATGACACAGCATTTCAGCTTCTAAAAACCCTATACGATGCTGATATTCCCGCAGAATTTATTCATAATGGCAATTTAAGCAAAAAAATGAAAATCGCCGACAGAATGAATTGTGGAATAGCCTTAATCCTCGGAGAAGATGAATGCGAAAACGAAACAGTGACCGTTAAGCTTATGAATTGTGATGATAAATCAAAAAAGACACAAACTGTGGCTCGAAATGATATCGCAAGCTTTTTAAAACATAGCCTTTGATGTTAATAACAATTTTAACAA
>CAJOOW010000149.1 GCA_905236375.1 uncultured Alphaproteobacteria bacterium
CATATGGAATTCCCGTTTGCTTCAGCAATCTCTCAGCAGCTGATGGAATTACTGGATAAAGATACTTTGTTATCATGTAAATCTGTTCAATTAAAATATACAGAATATCTTGCATCCTATTTGGATTGCTAGTTTTTAATGTCCAAGGTTTTTGATAATCAATATATTGATTTGCTATTGATATTGCATGTTCAATCTTTTCAAGATATTTGCTGAAATTATAGCTCGCAATCAGCTCTCTTGATGAAATTAAGTCATCCTTTACTTCATTTATAAATTTTGAATCATCAGGCGTTAGATTTACTGGTTTGCTAACCATACTATTACATTGCTTTTTAACAAATGATAAAACACGACTACAAAGATTTCCGTAAGCATTTGCTAGGATTGAGTTATATCGATTTACAAATGACTCAAGAGCAAAATTGCCATCAGAGCCAAATGACAATTCTCGCAACAGATAATATCTCAAAGCATCAGATCCAAACAGTTTGCAATACTTATATGGATCCTGGACATTTCCAAGAGATTTTGACATTTTTTCGCCTTCGCTAAGCCACCAACCATGAGAAACGACTTGTTTTGGAGGATTTATGCCTACTGCCATCAAAAAAGCAGGCCAATAAACGGCATGAAATCTGACTATTTCCTTTCCAACAAAGTGAATCACATTATTCCAATATTTATCACTATTCTGATTCTCGTTTTCTGGATATCCGTTCAATGTTAAATAATTTGTTAATGCATCAAGCCAAACATATACAACATGTTTTGGATCATCAGGAACTGGAATTCCCCAACTGAAAGTAGTTCTTGATATCGATAGATCTTTCAGTCCTTGCTTTACAAAGCTTATCACTTCGTTCTTTCTTTGTGTAGGATAAATAAAATCTGGATTAAGTTCATAAAATTCTAACAGCTTATCCTGAAAAGCTGAAAGCTTAAAGAAATAGCAAGGCTCGGTCATATACTGCACTTCAGATCCAAGAGGTGATTTTCCATCAACCAATTCATCTTCTGAAAAATAAGCCTCATTTCTCATGTCATACCATCCGGAATACTCTCCAAGGTATATGTATCCTTCATCCTTTAATTTTTTCCAGAAATGTTGAACTGTTTTTTTATGGCGGTCTTCTGTGGTTCTTATAAAGTCATCATTTGATATATTTAACACCGGAAGAAGATCTCTAAAAAGTTTGGAGATTTGATCTGCAAATTCTTGTGGGGATATCCCGGATTTAATAGCGCTTTGCTCAACTTTTTTACCATGTTCATCAGTTCCAGTTGTGAATTTAACATCATATCCAAGCATTCTGTAGAATCGAGCAAAAACATCGCAAACAACGGTAGTGTAAGCATGTCCTATATGTGGCTTTGCATTAACATAATAAATAGGAGTAGTGATATAAATGGCTTTCATCTTTTTTGCTGGATAATTCAATGGCTAGCGCAGAGATTATAACACATCATCTTTTTATGAGAAACCGTTAAAATAAATTTTGAAAAAGGTTAACACTTTAATTGTATTGAAAATTATCAATTGGAAATTTCCCAAAACAAATAATCTTCGGATTTATTTATCAAACTCATTCCGCATTTTTCCATAACTCTTCCAGAGGCTGGATTATCAATGCGATGAGATGCAACGATTGTCAGAAAACCCGCTTTGAAAAGATATTCTATGACGATTCTTAAACTTTCAGCCATAATTCCTTGATTCCAAAACTTTCTTGAAAGAACGTATCCAACTTCACAGGAGTTTCCAACGATTGATTTAACATCGATTCCTCCGATGGCTTCATTATAATTCTTCAAGGTAATACACCAACGATAGCATCTTGAATTTGAATATTCCGATATCCACTTTTTCAAGATCGATTCAGTTTCAAAAATGTTTTTATGGGCTTTCCAGCTGAGATATTTAACATTCTCAGGATCTCCGGCCCAGTTTTTGAACATATCTCCAGCATCGGATAGCTTAAAATGTCTCAAAAATAATCTTTCTGTCTCAAGATCTTTCATCTATGCAACCAAGCGTTTCGTTGAAAAACTGTGGCACATGGCGATTGCAAGGGCATCGATTGAATCAAAGGTATGAGTTTTCTGATCATTAATGATAACAGTTTTCAAAATCTTCTGGACCATAATATAAACCTGTTCTTTTGATGCATGTCCAGAGCCTGTTATATTCTTTTTGATTTCATTAGGCTTATACTGATTAACTTGATATCCTTTTTTAGCAATTGCTAAAAAAGCAACAGTTCTTGCCATGATTAACTTTTCACTACTTTTTGGATTCATGTTAATAAACACTTCTTCCATTGCAACTGATTCAGGATTAAAAGTATTCAGCAATTTTGAAATCTCATCGTATATATAACTCAAACGCGATTCCATAGAATCCTTTGAATCGGTTTTTATGACTCCGCAATCAAGATATTTAACATCATAGCCTTCTTTTAAAATGGCTCCCCAGCCTGTTTTAACAAGCCCTGGATCGATTCCGATTATGATTGATTTATTCAACATTTTTCCTCAGCTTCTTTTTAAGATAAAGATATAGGCCATATATCATAGCAGATAAAACAGCAGTATCTCTCAAAACGATATTCCAAACATCACCAACCAAGATGATTGTTCTAACGCTGGAAACATAATATTTCGCAGGAAAAACGTATGAGAGCCATTGAAGCCATATCGGCATTGTTTTGATCTCAAAAACAAATCCAGAAAGCATCATAGTTGGCATAAATGTTACCATCATTGCCATCATTGCCGCTACGAATTGATCCTTAGCGAGAGTCGATATAATAAGTCCTTGAATTAAAGATACCAATATAAATGCTGATGAAACAAGCCCCATCGAAAATACTGATCCAACAAATGGCATATTAAATGCAATTCTGCCATAAAAGAGAGAAAATAAAAGCGAGATAACACAAAGTCCAAAATATGGAATGATCTTCGATAAGATTATCTCACTAGTTGAAATAGGCGTTGCAATCATTGCTTCCATCGTTCCACGTTCCCATTCTTTTGCAACAACAAGCGAAGTTAAAAAGGTTCCAACAATTGCCAAGACCATTGTTAAAGCCCCAGCCATCAAAAAATGAATGGATTCAGTTGTTGGATTAAACCAAAGCCTATTGATAATATTCATCGTTCGATTTTTCAACTCTGGCTTTAAAGACATAAGATATTTTGTAAAAACTCCTTGGGCATAAGATTCAATATAAGAAGCGGTGTTTGGATCGGAACCATCACTGATTATTTGAATTTCTGCTTTTTGACCTCTTTGAGCTTTCTCAGAAAAGTTTTCAGGAATAATGATTGTTCCCATCGTTTTTCCAGACTCCATATTTCCTTTTGCTTCTTGCATCGAAGTTACAACATTTGTCTTGAAGTATTCAGAATTGGAATAGAGATCTACAAGATCTTTTGAAAGTTTTCCAGAATCTTGTTGAACCAAATCTATTCGAATATGCTTTATATCAAATGAAAGCCCATATCCATAAATTACAAGCAAAGTCAAAGGCATTATAAAAGCAACTAAAATGCTGCTGACATCTCTTCTTATTTGTTTTATTTCTTTAAAAACCAATGCTTTGACAGTCTTATAATTCATGGCATCACTCTTTAAAAGTCTGATTAAATTGTTCTTTTTGATCAGCAATCTCAACGATCTTAATAAACGCCTTTTCCATAGTTGGTTCATCATCTCCAACGCAAAGAGCTTTCAAATCATCTGGAGAACCTTGAGCTCTGATTTTTCCGCGATAAACCAAAGCTATCTCATCACAATTTTCGGCTTCGTCCATAAAGTGAGTTGTGACAACAACACTGATTCCATGAGATACCATAGCATTAATATGCATCCAAAACTCTTTTCTTGTTATTGGATCAACTCCAGATGTTGGTTCATCAAGAAACAAAACAGGAGGCTTATGCATAATAGCGCAAGC
>CAJOOW010000150.1 GCA_905236375.1 uncultured Alphaproteobacteria bacterium
ATGGAAATTGGAGCATGGTTGCTGGCCACGTTGAAAAAGGCGAAATGGCCAGAGATGCAATGGTTCGAGAGGCTTTTGAAGAAGCAAATATAATTATCAATCCAAACGATCTCGAATTCATATATATGATGGATAGGAAAACTCCAGAACGTCAAAATATTGATATTTTCTTTGATTGCAGAAAATACGATGGCGAAGTTAGAAATAACGAACCTCATAAATGCGGTGGAATAGAGTTTTTCGAAATCGACAAATTACCAGACAATATCGTTGGCTATATCAAACAGGCCATAGAAAATATTATGGATAGTAAGTGTTTCGGAGAAAACGGATACTAGCTTGGTGCCCTCGGAGAGACTCGAACTCTCACGCCCCTACGAGCGGCAGATTTTGAGTCTGCTGCGTCTACCAATTCCGCCACAAGGGCAACTCTAACATTTTGCCTTATTTATTTCTCAAATTCAACGGTTATCTTCGAGGTCCTAAAATTCATTCAGAAAAGACCAACATTTTTGTATTTTTTATCACTATTACGCTAATGTGGTCTCATCAAGAACTTTACTATCTTAATGTATCTATGCTACAACAACCGTCATATTGAAACCCCTCTTCAAGCTTGTTTTCATTTTTATAATTAGTTATTTCAGCTGTATAATGATCCTCAGTAAGTTGTGCTTTTTTGGCCTTTTATTGATGAAATCTTTTTCAATTAAAAATTTCGATGTATCAAACGATTCAAGGTTCATCTTCATCGGAGGGCCTTGCGCCATTGAATCTCTCGACCATTGTCTTTTTATGGCAAAAGAAATTAAGAAGATTTGCGAAAAACTTAAAATTGGATATATATTTAAATCATCATTCGACAAAGCTAATAGAAGCAGTTTTTCTGGAAAAAGAGGAATTGGAATTGATGAAGGATTGGAAATACTAGCAGAAGTTAAAAAACAAATTGATGTCCCTGTTTTGACAGATGTTCATCTTCCGGATCAGTGTAAAACAGTAGCCGAAGTTGTTGATGTTTTGCAAATTCCGGCGTTTCTTTGTCGTCAAACTGATCTTTTAGCTGCTGCTGCAAAAACAGGCAAACCAATTAACGTCAAAAAAGGACAATTTATTTCTCCGAATGATATGAAAAATGTCGTCAGAAAACTCGAACATTTTGGTGCTACAAAAATAATGCTTTGCGAGAGAGGAGCTTGCTTTGGATACAACAATTTGGTTGTTGATATGAGAAGTTTGCCAATCATGGCTAAAACAGAATATCCTGTAATTTTCGATGCAACTCATTCTGTTCAACTTCCTTCAGCAAATGGAGAATGTTCCGGAGGAGAAAGAGAATTGGCCCCATTTTTAGCAAGAGCAGCAATAGCCGTTGGGGTTGCAGGGATTTTTATGGAAGTTCATGACAATCCCGAAATTGCTCCTTGCGATGGCCCAAATATGATTTACCTAAAGGATCTTGAACAAATTTTGACTGAGCTTTCAGAATTTGATAAAGTTGCAAAGACGCATAAGAGGAAACTCTAAATGGATTTCAATAAGAATCTGGAAGAATTGCGAAAAAAAATTGGGGAGATTGGCGCCGATGCAATTCTGGTTGCAATGAATAATTTTTTCGGAAACTTTGAAGACAAACTCTCAGGAATAGGATATATTTCTGGATTTACTGGTTCAAATGGAAGAGCAATTGTATCTCAAAATAAAGCGATGCTAGCAGTTGACGGAAGATATACAAAACAGGCATTTGAGCAAACGGATAATGATTTTTGGGAAATAAAAAACTATCCAGAATATGATACAAATACGTTGATCGCTGGTATTATAAGTCATGGCCAAACCTTAGCAATCGGAATGGCATCGATAACTTATAAGTCTTATCTCTCAATTCTGAGTCTTTCAAATAAGTTGGGCTTTAAAATAAAACTTCTTGATGAATTTCCTTTGTTTAAGCCTCAAAAATCCGCAAAAACTATTTACCTAATGAACGAAAAAGATCAAGGAGAATCGCGAAGAAATAAGGCAGAAAGAATTAAAAATACTTTATCAATTGGGGAAAGTCTGTTGATTTCAGACTCTTCAATGATAGGCTGGGCTTTTGGAGTAAGGATTGCTCCAACCGAAGATAAATGTGTTTTACCAAATTGCGTTGCATTTATCCCTAAAGCCGGAAAACCAATTCTTTTTAGCGATTTGGAATTAAAAGATCAATGTAGTGATTTCGAATTTAAAAACATATCAGAATTTGAAAGTGTCATAAAGAAATTCGAGAAAACACCGGTGATTATGGATTTTTCAAGAACGAGTTTATATTTTGCAGAAATCCTGCAAAGAAACGGTTTTTCAATAAAATCTCCTAAGATCAATTATGGGCAATTTGAAGCAATTAAGAATGAAACTGAAATTCAAAATATGAAAATAGCTTCTGAAAAAGCCTCGCTATCATTCATTAGAACTTTGGCTTTCGCTGAAAATATTAGATCTTCAAGCGAAGTTGAAATTGCTGATTTTTTTGAAAATGATTTAAAAAAATATGATGATTTTGTTTCCTTAAGTTTCAATTCAATTTCTGCATTTGAACGCAATACGGCTCTGGTTCATTATGATCCAAAAGTTTGTGGGAATTCAAAAATTGACTCTGATGGTTTATTTCTTTTTGACGCTGGGGCTCATTTTAAAACAGCAACAACCGATATGACGAGAACAATTTATCGAGGTAATAATCCAAATGAAGAACTGAAGATTATCTATTCAACTGTTTTGAAATCGATTATCAACTTCTCATCGATGAAATTTCCTGATAATTTAAAATCTTGCAATATCGACTCAATAGCGAGATTCGCTATATGGAATCAGGGATATGACTATAGATTTGGCACAGGCCACGGAGTTGGAAATTTTG
>CAJOOW010000151.1 GCA_905236375.1 uncultured Alphaproteobacteria bacterium
AGTCGCAATTCATATTCGCGATTTGATCAATTCATTTATGGCCTATTTAGTTTAAAATACAAAACTTATGTGGCTTTTGGTAATAAGCGGTTTCCCAAAAAAGTCCGCAATGCGGGTAGCCTTTCAGGTACGTTACAACACAAATTTTGTGATGCTTTAATTGGTGTGTTGGCTTGCTACCTCTCTCCTCTACTCTGCATTGAGTGCATATTTTTTCCATTCGGCGATCCCTTTGTCATTATATACTTTACCTTCGTCCAAAGCATCCTGTCCCAATGTTTCAGTCATCATCTTATCAACATCGTCCTTATTATCAGCGTAATATTGTTCTAGATTCACCCCTTCTGGCTCTTTGGCACCATTTAATTCCATAATCATCCCATTTCCCTTTAAAAATTTATCGAACGCCGCTATAGTGGTATATATTCCAATATCTTTTAATGCATCATATCCCAGTTCATGTTGATGACCTCTGATTAAATACTTCGCTTTATAGCCTGTTCCGGGATTTTTATTCATCCCCATGAACTCTGAAACCGCAGCTCTCGATAATTTGTATACATCCTCTTTGCCCCTATCGCTGGCTAACACGAGGGGTTGTGGTTTCTCGTTGAAATTTATGTCATTCCATGTCATAAGTCTTTCGACAGTTTCTCCTTTCTCTAAGCTCCGTTCGTTCGCGTAGTCCATTTTCATGAAGTTTTCACCAGCCACACATTTTATTGCACCCTTTCGGTCTTTGTCAGGCTCAATCGGTAAGCAGCCGTGGACACATATGGTTGTACCATTTAGTTTAGCTACGAGCGGTAGGTTGTCGAACAACGTGTATACTGTTTTGCGAATTTTTTCATCTATTGCTTTACTTTGATCACTACTATTTCTCTGTATCATCCCAGCCCTTTTTAAGGATGTTGTAATGCTTGAGGTGTGATTATTGCTACCGTAATTGTACAACCCAGCACCAAACCCTTTAGAGGAATAATAGTCAGTTGTTTCATGATTTCCTTTTAGCATGAATATCCGATCTGGATAAATCTGCTTTAATAAACTCAGCATTATTATAATTTCAAGGCTATGAGGACCACGATCAACATAGTCTCCTGTCAAAACCAAAGATCTCGTTCCGGCAACAATTTGTGGCAAATATTTCTGAAGAACAGCTGAAAGAGCTAGTGCGTTTCCATGTAAATCACCGACAATGACAAAATCTTCAGGCTCGCTCTCCGTCCCGACTTCAACAAAAGTTGGATATCTTTCATTACGATCCGCAGATTTGCTTATAAAATACTGTAGAACTCCTGGATCTCTCATAATATGTCCTACGCGGTATTGTGTCCGCTGCGACGTCGCACCATCAGAAGATTTTGCTAATTGTTTTAAGTTTTTCACGCTTTCGTGAACTTTGAATTCATTAATTATGTCTTGAATATTTAATCCTCTCAAATATTCTTTACAATCTGAGACTGCGGTATTTATTTTTTCCTCAAGATTTTCTACATTGCGTTTTTCATAATGTTTCTTTAGCAATTTTCCCATCAAATCTATGCCTTCGTTATCCATTTCGATCCAAACTAGGCGATGATTATCGGCCATAAATTTCTTCAGTTCAGCCTTCTGCCAGTCTTCTTTGTCCATCTTTTCACTCGGCCATAAGACTTCACTTAGACAGATATACCTAAGACACAATTCATCTAGACTCGAGCCGTTTTTCAAAAATTCAATAACCTCGTCGTTTCCTCCAAGTTCATCTATAAGCATTTGTTTAAAGTTATTGTTTTGTTGTTTTTTTCTGCAATTTCCCCAAACCGAGAATTTTAACAAATTGGCCATCAATATGAAGTTCCAATTAGCACCCGTGAATTTTGTTGGTTCGCATGTATCTTCAAAATCAATCAGTTTGTATCCTTTGTTTGCATCTTCATCTTTACCTTTGTTTGCATCTTTAAAAATGCCACTTAAATTGAAACAATCATTAATCATATCTTTTAGAACTGTGTCTATTGAGGATCCGAATTTTTCATCTTTTGTCCATTGGGAAGATTTACCCCCTTCTCTGAGATTTTTTATATGGCTTGCATAGCAATCGCCAATTGAATCTTCGATGTTCTTTTCGTCGGAGAAAAATTCAGCCACCGCTTGTCCGCCAAACATAAATATACTAAAAAGCAATACAAATATGCTATTTATAATAGCCATAAAGATACCTCTCTGCTCTCTGACACGCACATTTACGCTACTATATTACCATATGGTGCTATATTTCGTTAAATGCTCTTTCTTTTTAAGCAATAAACTTTTCCATAAAATTTATTGCCTTTTCGTATAAGGAAAATTATGATAGAATAAAAAGGGGAAGAAGTTTACTCGATTTAGGGATCTGATGCCTAAAAGCTTAAAATTTTTGATATTTGCTTTTGTTATATCCTTTCCGGGCATGGCTTTAAAAATAAGTCCTGTTATTGAAAGTTACGAATCGTTTCTGGCCAGACAAGGTTATATTGCACATCTATACAACAAGAGGCAAAATGTTGAAACTTCCGACTGGATAAAAGATATTAATGGCAGATTTGAGGATTCCATAGCTTCATATATTCCAAGAACTCTCGGACAAATTTTTTCTGAGATCAAAGAAAAAGCCGAAGACACAGGTATCTTTGAATTTGATGTAAAACCTACTGATACTGAGTATACACCTGCCAACTGGAACGCTCTCCTTTTCAATAACGTTGTCAAAAAGATGTTAAATGGCAGTTCTGTAAACATTAGTGCAGTTGCAGAGGAGCTTATTAGAAATTCTAGATATCATAAATATGCCGAAGATATAGGACATGCTATTTCTGATGTAGAAAAATATATAGACCAGCTGGGTCTTAAAAGTTATATAGCCGACCTAAAAAAATTTTCAAAAACAGGACAAGCTCCAAATATAGATGTTACCAAAAAAAATCAAGATAATTATGAAATTAGTTTACCAAATAACTATAAACGATCAATTACACGACAAGTAGACAAGTGGATTGTTAAAGATTATGATTCAAAAGGTAGAGAGACTCATCTGGATAGAGATTTAAATCCTCAAAAGCTTAATTTAATACCTATAAATGAATTTGCAGACGCTTATGGCGAAGCAGGCAATAATAAATGTTATAGCTGGGAAATAGGGTATCAACAACCTGATCTCATGGCTTTGCTAGATGAAAGCAAACCAATGCTTGCTACTTTTAAAGCTGATCAACTTCTGGAGAGAAACGAATCAAACGATTGCCAAAAAGCACAAGAACTCTTAAATGCCAAATTCACAAAAGAATCTAGTACTAAATCAAAAGGGGATGTTCCAGACTTTGCCAGAGGATTCTTTAAACGAAGTGGAGCAAGGACACAAAAATTTAACGATATTCAAATGGTAAATAAAGCACGATTAACAACGTATATCGCAAACCAGCTCCTAAAAAACAATAAGCCCGAAGATTATGAAATGTCATACAACATCTTGAGAGCTCTAGTTTCGGACTATCGAGAAGATTTTGAAAGATTACCTGAAGATGAACAAGACAAAGTGTTAGACACACTACTTGGTTCTGATTATGAAATTGATTTCACAAAAGCAGACTATAGCAAGTTAACTCGAGCAGAACAAGTAGTAATCATGAAAGATTTATATGGAATAGATCTATCTGATGAAGAAACAAATTTCAGAACGCTTTCTGATGCACATAAAACCGCTGTTTTAGAAAAATTAGAAACAGAATGGAGTGAGATACTAACACGATATACCTATCCTGATGTAACAAATGAAGAACTGGAAGATATTTTAACAGCACTGGGAATTGTCGCTCGAGATCAACACAGAAGATTAGTTTATTCTGGGAGCACCGTTATTAATGACACTGATCTCAAAAACATATTTGAGAATTTGAAATCTGCGGATGGAAATCCCTTTGCAAACAAAAATATCATCAACGAAAAGAGGATTTTAAATACGCTCAAAGTCGATTTTGCGACGCTAATTGATATAAAAAATTATCGAATCCCAGAATCATCCATGAGAATAAAAAGAATGCTGAAAAAAGTAGCCATAAACACAAAACAAAGCATTCTTTCAAATTATTTCAAAACCTTGGGAAATCGATTGATAAATGAACTTGCGAACGAAGTAAGTGATAAAGATATTAAAACTCTAGAACAAGTCATACTAAAAGAGCGTCAAGAGATTCTGACAAGATGGTTGGAAGCAGGGACAAGTAAAGAAGCAGTAAAAAACATAC
>CAJOOW010000152.1 GCA_905236375.1 uncultured Alphaproteobacteria bacterium
ACTTTTACAAATAAAGCAGCAAGGGAAATGAAAGAACGAGCGATAAATCTTTTAAATCAATCTAATGCTCTATTTTATACTGGCGGGGAAAATCTTTGGATTGGAACTTTTCATGCTTTGGCTCTCAGAATAATAAGGCCTCATCATGATCTTTTTAGAAGAACTTCGAATTTTACAATTATCGATGCAGATGATCAATTGAGGTTAATCAAAAAGATATCAACAGAATATGGAATTGATGATAAGAAACATACCCCAAAACAAATTGCATATTACATCAATAGATGGAAAGATCAATGTCACGGTCCTGAAGAAGCAAGAAAGATGGCCCTGAAATTCACAGCTGAGGCTGTTGCAGCTGATTTATATCAATCTTATCAAACGATGCTTGAATCTCTTGATGCTATTGATTTTGGAGATATTTTAAAGATTTCGATTGAGATTTTTAAAAATCATCAGGACATCCTTGAGAGATATCAAGAAAAGTTCAAATACATCATGGTTGATGAATATCAAGATACTAATGCTGCTCAATATATCTGGCTTAAATTGCTTTCGATGGGATATGGCAATCTTTGTTGCGTTGGCGATGATGACCAATCGATTTATAGTTGGCGAGGAGCTGATGTTGGAAATATTCTTAAATTTGATCAGGATTTTAAAAATCCAACAATAATAAGACTTGGGCAAAATTATCGCTCTACGAAGAATATCATAAAAGCTGCAAGTGGCTTGATTTCAAACAATTCAATGAGAATGAAAAAAGAATTCTGGACAGATGAAGAAGCCGGATTACCAATCATTATTAAAGCTCTGATGAATCCAGTTGAAGAGGCCCGTTTTATAGCCTCCCTTGTTGAAAATAAAAACAGAAATGGGATTAAATTAAGCGATATGGCGATCCTTGTTAGGGCGACTTTTCAGACTCGTGCCTTCGAAGAAAGGTTCATTGCCGAAGGGATTCCATATACCGTTGTTGGAGGAATGAAATTTTATGAAAGAAAAGAAGTTAAAGACGCCGTAGCTTATTTAAAATTGGTTATAAATCCAGATGATGGGATTTCATTTGAACGAATTGTAAATCTTCCAAAAAGAGGAATTGGCCCAACTTCGATCAATAAGTTCTATGCTCTTTCTAGAGAAAAATCGATATCGCTTCCGAAAGCTGCAAAGGAAATTGCTCAATCTTCGAATTCAGTTTCTAACACGAAACTTCTTAAATTTTTTGATCAAATAGAAAGTTGGAGAAAGGATATTGAAAGCTTGGATCCCTCTGATCTGATGCAAAAAATACTAGATGAATCTGGATATATTACTATGTTGAAAGAATCAAAAACAATTGAAAATGAAGCAAGACTTGAAACTTTAGACGAATTAATAAAGGCTCTTCAGGAATTTGAAGATGTTAAGGAATTTTTGGATTATATTAGTTTGGTTATGGATAATTCAAATTCTGCATCTCATGAAACTTTGACAATTTCGACAATTCACGCCGCAAAAGGTCTTGAATATCATTCTGTTTTCATTCCTGGATTTGAGGAGAATATCCTTCCTCATCAAAGATCAATTTCAGAAAAGGGAGAAATTGGAATAGAGGAAGAAAGACGACTTTGCTATGTCGCGGTTACAAGAGCGAAAAAAGAAGCATACATAACTTTTTGTAATCGCCGGGGAATGTATGGGTCGTTTAATCCTGTTTATACTAGTCCTTCAAGATTTCTTCAGGATTTTCCAAAAAGCTGTATTCGTGTAGCTTAACCAGATTGTTTCTTGTTTATCGTGATGTTGTGTAATGCGATTTAAAATCAAAACTTGATTTTTCACGTAAAATGTGTTAATAATTTATTAACACCGCAAAAAATTTGAGAGAATCTATGGCATCGAAAAATACTTTTGAGATTGGTTCTTGGGTTGTTTATCCTTCTCATGGAGTTGGGAAACTTGATGACATAGAAAAAATTGAAATAGATGATGAATCTATGGAATTTTTCGTTATTTCCTTTGATAAAAGCAAACTAACTTTAAAATTGCCGGTCAAGAAAGCGGTCGATTCAGGACTAAGAAAAATATCTACAAAAGCCGTGATAAAAGAAGTTTTTGCATCCTTGCAGCAGAAAAACAAAAAAAGGCGCCTAATGTGGAGCAAGAGGGCACAAGAGTATGAAACAAAAATTAACTCTGGAAATCCTGTCTCAATTGCTGAGGTAATTCGTGAATTGTATAAGGATGGCGATGAAAGCCTTCA
>CAJOOW010000153.1 GCA_905236375.1 uncultured Alphaproteobacteria bacterium
CTCCTATAGATATATCCGCCGATCCAGAAGCTATGGATCTTGCGATTCGAGTTGCTGAGGCTCTAAAAGTCGAGACGAAATTAAAGATTACAAGAAGAGGCGGAGTCTTTACATTGATTTGTAAAACTGCCGAAGATTTAGAAGAGTTAGTGAATAAGTTGATTTCGTTAGGAGAATAGGCCGAGTTAAATATCGCCCGGCCTATTTTTATAAGGAAAGAATTAAAACCAAAGTTTTTTAAAAGTTAGTCGCAGATAGCCATCGGCTATTTTGAATATTTTTGAGTTATTCAAAGGCATTCTCTGTGACATAGTTCTTACGTACGCGTCAGTTGAATTTGCTAGGCCTTTCCAGTTTCCAATTCGGTTTTGAAAATCATTTATATTTCTTATTTTTCTTTCGATTTCTTCGGCATTGTCATCTGTTATATCAAGATGAGTTGGAAGCCATGCAATTTCATCCAATCTTTCAAACCATTCTTTTAACGAGGCAATTACGTAGTCTAGAGCTTTTCCTTCTTCCATTGCATTCAAAGCGGCGCATTTTTCTTCCGCTGTCTTCAGTTTTTCCAACTCTTTTGCCACTTCATTCGCTTGTGGCAAAAGATCTCTGAAGTCTTCTGATGCATAATCATACATTTCTCTCATTTCATCGATGGGTGAGAGAGGATATTCGGAGTTTTCTTTTTGTAATAAAGTTGCTTTTCTGCGAAGTTCTTCAACCTTTGTTTTCGTCACACTTAGTTGAATTCTATCCTCAGCATCTCTTAAGAGCGCTAGGAATTCATCCATCTCAGAGATAATTTCAGCTTTCTTTTGGGCAAACTGTTCATCTATTGAGATTGTTGGAGCTTCTTCAGTTACAGAGGACGAGGAATGCTCGGTTTGAGCCCTTTCAGCTGAAACTCCAATTTGTAGAGGTTGAGCCCCTCCTGTGGCGTCAGAAGCATGTGAGGTTGTGATTGTGCTTAATAACAAGAAGTATAAAATTTTCCCTTTCATAAAAAATACCTACCTGTAAAAAATACCTGGCGATTTTGTGGCACACATAATTTTCTGGCGCAACAAGAAAAATGTTTTTTGGGGAGAATTTTTGAAAATTTTTTCAAAACATAAACAGGAGACAATGCTGGGCTTTTTTGTTAGAATCTTAAATGTTTTGATTTTAAGATTTTTTGAAAAATGAAGTTTACTTTCGAATGGCTTAAGGATCATTTAAGAACTGATTTGACTTATCAGGAAATAGCTGAAAAGCTAACTAATCTTGGGATTGAGGTTGAAGAAATAATAGATAATAAGAAGAAATTCGAAAACTTCATTATTGGATTCATTGAAGAGGCCGAGAAGCATCCAAATGCTGATAAGCTCAGAGTTTGCAAAGTTAACATTGGTGAGAAAAAAATTCAAATAGTTTGCGGAGCGAAGAATGCCAGGGCAGGTCTTCATGTTGTCGTTGCTTTGCCAGGAGCAATTATTCCAGTTCATGGAGAGGCTTTGAAAAAAGGAGTTATAAGAGGAATAGAAAGCCAAGGGATGATGTGTTCAACCGATGAACTTCTTTTTGAAGATGATGGGATTGATGGAATTATGGAGCTTCCGAATTCCTTAACTCCAGGCCAAGATCTTGCCTCAGCTCTTAGCATGAATGATGTGATCTTTGATGTCAGTTTGACTCCAAATAGAGCTGATTGTTTCAGCGTTAGAGGAATAGCTAGAGATCTGGCTGCAATTGATGCCGGAGACCTTTTGGGACTTGATTCCTGTGAGATTTCTGAAAATATTGAAAATCCAATTGATGTTGAAATAAAAACCTCGAATTGTGAATATTTTTCAACACTTGCGATTCAAAATGTTTCTGGAAAGACTCCTGATTATATCGCCAAAAGACTCAGAGCAATTGGCCAGAATTTGATCTCTCTTCCTGTTGATGTTGCCAATTATATCTGCATTGACATCGGCCAACCTCTCCATACTTTCGATATGGACAAACTTCCAAACAAATTGGTAGTTCGTGATTCAAGGCAAGGAGAACTCCTTGAAACTTTGAATAATAAAGAAACAATTCTTCCAGAAGGAGCGATTGTTGTCTCTGCTGGAGAAGAAGTTCTTTCAGTTGCCGGAATTATGGGGGGGATTAAGTCTGGAATTTCTGATAATTCTAAAAATCTCTTAATTGAAGGCGCGTATTTTGACAAGATTGCAATAGCCAAAGCCGGACAGAAACTAAGGTTAACAAGTGATTCAAGAACAAGATTTGAAAGAGGAGTCGATCCAGAAAATGTTGATTTCGCTGTTAGATATGCTGCTTCAATAATTTCTAAATGTTGTGATTGCAAAGTCTCAAATGTAAAGAAATTCGGAAAACTTCCATCAAATCGAAAGACCATCGAATTAACTTTTTTAAAGTTCAATGCATTGACCGGATTATCGCAAGATGTTTTCCAAAATTCCGTGGAAAATCTAAAAAAGCTTGGCATAATAGTTAAAGCAATAGATTCTGAAAAAATGATTCTTGAAACTCCGAGTTGGCGGCATGATCTCGAAATCGAAGAAGATATTATCGAGGAAATTATTAGACTTCAAGGATACGACAATATAAAAGAAATTGATCTTCCGATAACAGAGCCGATAACTCAATATTATAATTCTGATAAAATTTCTGATGCCTTGGTTTTTAATGGTTATTATGAAGTTAAGACTTTTTCATTCATTGACAGAAAAACAGCTGAGATGTTTGCAAATGATGATGAATTAATAGATCTTCATGATGCTTCAACTGAATTTTCGACATTGAGGCCAACAGCTGTTGCGTCGCTCTTGAAGGCTATCAAGAATTCTCAAAACAAAAGCCAGAAGAATTCGAAGATTTTTGAAATTGGCAGATGTTTTAAAAATGAAAATGGAAAAACAATTGAGACGAAATCTCTGGTCGTTATGAGTTCCGAAAAGTTATTTTCGAGAAATTGGAGAAAGCCTCAAGAAAATGTTTCGATTTTTGATATCAAAGCTCTTCTTGAAAAGATACTCAACATGTTGGGGCTTAATTTTAGGCTTCATGCCTCTGCTCCATCATATTATCACCCAGGGCGAAGCGGAACTTATATTTTTCAAAAAGATACGGTTCTCGCATATTTTGGAGAAATTCATCCGACGATAATATCAAAGCTTGGAATAAATGGACCAGTAGTTTGTTTTGAGCTCTTCCTTGATGCAATTCCGGAGTTGTTTTCATATAAGCTCAAAAAGCCTCTAGTTATGTCTCAATATCAGCCAACATCTCGAGATTTTTCTTTCATTATTAAAAAGACAATTTCTGCTGCTGATGTCTTGAATGCTGTTAAAAAACAACATATTGAGGAGATTCAGGAAATTTCGATTTTTGATATTTACGAATCGCCATCAATTGGGGAAGATAACAAAGCCATCGCATTTGAAGTTCTTCTTCAATCCAACAAAGGAACTCTTCTTGATGATCAAATTTCTGAAATATCTGATAAGATTGTCAGTGCTATTTCAAAAAATTGTGGCGGGGTTTTGAGGGATCAATAGAAATTGTTATTTAAATATGTTCAAGGCCTCTTTGAGTTATAATTCTGCCTCTTGGAGTTTTTTGAATTAATCCCTGTTGAATGAGATATGGCTCAATTACTTCCTCTATCGTATTTGCTGATTCACAGAGAGCTGCTGAAATTGTATCAAGCCCGACAGGCCCCCCTCCAAAAAGATCATTTATTGTTTCTAGATACTTTTTATCTTCTGAATCGAGACCTATCGGGTCAACATTCAATTGATTGAGAGATTTTTCAGCAATTTCCAAATTAACAACATTTGATCCACTTACAACTGAGAAATCACGAACTCTGCGAAGCAATCGATAGGCAACTCTTGGAGTCCCTCTTGATCTTCTGGCAATTTCAAACGCTGCATCTTCTTCAATTTCAAATTCCATCAGACTGGCATTCCGTTCGATAATGGCACTTAATTCTTCGATAGTGTAAAAATCAAATCTGAGCGGAATTCCGAATCTTTCTCTCAGAGGCTGAGAAAGAAGGCCAAGCCTTGTTGTCGCTGCAACGATTGTAAATGGCGGAATATCAAGCCTCAATGATTTTGCTGATTGACCTTCGCCTATTAAGATATCGATCTTGAAATCTTCCATTGCCGGATAAAGCATTTCTTCAACAGCTGGGTGCATTCTGTGGATTTCATCGATAAAGAGAACATCTTTTTCATTCATATTCGTTAAGATCGCAGCGAGATCTCCGGGTTTTGTCATAATTGGCCCTGATGTTATTTTAATCGCAGATCCCATTTCGTTCGCTATGACCTGAGCCATAGTTGTTTTGCCAAGACCTGGTGGGCCTGAGAGCAAAACATGATCAAGCGGTTCACCTCTTGATTTTGCGGCACTTATGAATACTTCAAGATTTTGGCATATTGTTTTTTGCCCAGTAAAATATTCGAGGGTTTTCGGGCGAAGAGACTTATCTGCAAAGGCATCTTCGCTGAGTAAATTTGGAGTTATGATCCTGTCCATATTTTCCACTAATAACTCTCTTCCCGCCTAATACTTCTTCTCATAGAAGATGCTCCTCGGTTATTATATCACAAAGTTTATTTTTCCACTATCATTCAGCAACTGGCTCACTTTTTTAAAACAACGAGAATGTGTTTTGAATGTCAATAGACTAAAAGGTTGTTGCTAAAAGGCTCAACAAATGCGATCATTTAATAAGAGGATTTACATTTTGAGAGTAAGGCCACTCTGTTGTATTTTATGGCTTTTATAAGATCCTTGTTTTTGATGGCAATGATTTCAGTCTTTTGTTGTCTTTCGCAATTTGATGTGAAAGCAGAAGAGTCTGATAAGATTGTCGAAAAATATGAAAAATGGAAAGAAGCCGTAAATAATCCGAAGGACTCCAAAAAGGTTTTTGCTTTCTTTTATAACAATCCTCACTGGCCACTGTTTGAAAAATCAATAAGAGAAGCAGAGAAATATGCAAAATCAAAAGTTTCAAAGAAAATGGCTTTAAAATGGTTTAGAAGGTATCAGCCTAAAACAAAAGAAGGACTGGAATTTTATATTCAATGTTTGCTTGATGATAATCCTCAAATCGCGAAAAAATATATCAAACAAACTTGGATTTTTCAAAATTTGGCTCCTGAGTTTATGAATGAATATAAGTCGGAGTTTTCGAATTATCTTTCTCCTGTTGAGGATGCTAAAAAGACTAAGAAACTTATGAAGGGGATGCAACTCAAACAACTCTCTGTATTAAAAGAAATCGTTATTGATGAAATTGCGGATTATATCTCAGATTTTATAGAAAAACACATTTCATCCAGATCCGGGGGCTATTCCAAGAGAGACCTTGAAGATATTGACAGAAAATATGAAATTATTCAGAGGTTGATTGATAAGAAGCAAGATCGAAAAGCCGGAGAAATTCTTTCAATTTCAAACAGAGGTGAAGAGGAATATGCAACATCGTTTTTTAATAAGAGACGTCATGTTGCTTATAATCTTCTCAGAGCCGGGGATCCGCAATTGGCTTATCGTGTTATGCAAATGTGTAAATTGAATTCAAAGAAAAAGGACGAGAAAATTGCAAAGATGGAATGGCTTCTCGGATATATATCATTCAGATTTTTTAATGATTTTAAAAAATCTGCGAAGCACTTTAAGAAGGCTTATGATAATTCTTTAAATTCAATAAGGATTAGTAAGAATGCTTTTTGGCTTGCTGAGGTTTATAAAAGGAGGAATGATATTATTCCTGCGGTGAACTGGTATAAAAAAGCGAGCAAATATTTTTCAACTTTCTATGGATATCTTTCGGAAAGAAGACTAACAGAATTGTCTCCTCAGAAATTTTCTGAAAGATCAGTATCTGATGAATCTCGTATTAAAGATAATCTGCCATCAGCTTCAACTTTCAATTTTTACAATCGTGAACTTGTCCGGGTTCTCTTGAAGGTCAAAGATAAAAGTATGAGAAAATATTTTTATCAACAGCTGATTTATGAAATCGAAGATCCGAATGAGGAAATGATGCTTATGGATATTGCCATAGTGCATGATGAAGTTAGTTTTCTGATCGCAGAGAATTCTAAGCGTCAACATTATTTTTCAAATGATGGGGTTTATAGAGTTTTAAGCCCAACCGATATTGGATATGTTAAACGAATAAATTCTGATCCTTTTTTCATTAGTCTTGTTCACTCTGTAATCCAGCGCGAAAGTAATTTTAATCCAAATGCAAGAAGCCATGTTGGAGCAATTGGTTTGATGCAGATCATGCCATCAACTGCTCGCCATGAAGCAAAACGACTCAAGTTTTATATGGGCGGTTCTTTGTTTAATCGCCAGAAAAATATAACTCTTGGAGCTGGATTGCTGAATAGGCTTCTTAAAAAATATAACGGGAATGTTATTTTTGCAGTGGCTGCATACAATATGGGAGAAGGAGGTGTTGCTTCATTTAAGAAAAGCTTGCAAAACATTGATAAGCTTAAGCCTATTGATATAATTGAATTGATCCCTTTCAAGGAAACCAGACTTTATGTCAAACATGTCTTGCGATCACTCTTTTCATATCAGAAGAAATTCACTCCTCTAGATGACTGCAAAAGTTGTAGGATTATTCTTCACGATAAGGATATTACTATTTGATTTTATCATTTCAAAAAGAAAATTTTAGATAATTTTGGAATTTAATGATGCATAAATTTTGTGCAATTTCAAAAACATCATGATATAATAGAACATGTGGGGATGATAATGAAGAGGCGTTTTTATGTTATTCAATAAGCTCTCTCGATTTTTAATCTTAATTTTGGTCTGCTTTTCCTCAAATTTGTTGAGCGGAACGGGGAATGCCTCGACAGCATCGCAATCATCCCAATCATCCGAACGAGCCGATTTAATTAGGCGAGGTTTCTTAATAGGACTTCATCTTTATAAACAAAAATTAGCCCCTGACTGGGTTAAAAACGCGAAGACAGCAGGTGGCACAGATTTAACTTCATCTTTCGAAGAAATTGGGAAAATTTTGGGTGAAATCGTTGATTATAAAATGGATTCGTCCAAAGCTCCAACCATTGACTATTATGTAAACAGCATGTCAAAACCAGCGCATTGGAATTACGTTTTCGTAAACAAAGTGGATTTATAGCAAGATAATCGATGGCGCCAAATACGATCTTGAAAAAGTTGCATCCGATTTATTAACAAGGTATGGTGACTCTTATCGAAGCAAAATTGAGGAGGCAAAATCTGATGCGAAATGTTATATAGATGGCCTGAAACTAGATGATATTTGTAATAAGATTAGAGCTTCATTTCAGAATACTCAAAAAGATTGTCGACATCATATGCTTAAAGAATTTTTTGGCTTGGCTCCTTTCGAAATTTTCCCAAGGTTGGCATTTAAAAATGGTTTACCCGAAACTATTAAAGAACTTTGGAAGCCAGATCCGTCAGAAAGAGGTCACTGGTCTTCACAGCATGGTCTCCCTTCTCATCGCAAGCAAGGTTTTCATCATCATCCTGGGCAGAGATCTGGCCCACCTCATGATCATTACTGGTTCATCAGTTTTTTATCAAATGATCAATTATCAATTCAGAACAAACCACATCCACATGTGAGAAACAAAAAGCATTAGAAAAATAAAAAAGAGCGGTGCATTTGAAGCATCGCTCTTACCACGAACACATTAATGTTCAATTATGCAGCTAGTATCGCCAAAAGCAACAAAGCTACTATATTTATGATCTTTATCATCGGGTTAACTGCAGGACCTGCGGTATCTTTGTATGGATCGCCAACGGTATCTCCAGTCACCGAGGCTTTGTGAGCCTCTGAACCTTTTCCGCCAAAATTTCCGTCTTCGATGTATTTTTTAGCATTATCCCAAGCTCCTCCGCCTGAAGTCATTGAGATTGCAACAAAAAGACCAGAGACAATAGTCCCTATCAATGTAGCGCCTAATGCAGAAAATGCAGCGCTCTGACCAGCTATTGCATCAATAGCGAAATAGACCAAGATCGGAGCAAAAAGAGGGAGGATTGAAGGAACAATCATCTCTTTAATTGCAGATTTTGTCAAAAGATCAACGGCAGCCTTATAGTCAGGTTTGGCCTTCCCGGTCATTATTCCTTTGATTTCTTTAAATTGACGACGAACTTCCATGACAACTGCGCCCCCAGCTTTTCCAACTGCTTTCATTCCAAAAGAGCCAAAAAGATATGGCAACATTGCGCCAAAAAGCAATCCAACCAAAACGTATGGGCTTTGAAGATTGAATTCAACATTTAAACCTGGAAAATAATGAATCAAATCTTCAACGTAAGTCGCAAAGAGAACCAGAGCAGCAAGACCAGCAGATCCTATCGCATAGCCTTTTGTCACTGCTTTTGTTGTGTTTCCAACAGCATCTAGTGCGTCTGTTATTGTTCTGACTTCACTTGGCAATTCAGACATTTCTGCGATTCCACCAGCATTATCTGTCACTGGGCCATAAGCATCTAAGGCAACAATAATTCCGGCAAAGGCCAACATTGTCGTTGCTGCAATTGCAATTCCAAACAATCCAGCGCTCATATAAGCGAAGATAATTCCAGCACAGATAACAATAGTCGGCATAGCAGTTGCTTCCATTGAAACAGCTAATCCTTGTATGATATTTGTTGCATGACCGGTTTGTGAGGCGCTAGCGACACTTTTCACAGGCCTATATGAAACAGACGTATAGAATTCTGTTACAACAACCAAAAGACCCGTGACGACGACTCCAACAAAGCAACATTTTAGCAGATCAAATGGAGTAAATACTCCTCCAGCAAATGTAATTTCCGTATTTAGAGAATCAAATATCATATTGTTAACTGCATAAATGAAAATTACAGAAGCGATTCCAGAAGCTATTAATCCTTTATATAAAGCTTTCATTATCTTTTTTGAAGAATCGAGTTTAACAAAGAATGTTCCAATTATTGATCCAACAATGCAAACAGCACTTATAGCCAAAGGATAAAGCATCATGATTGATTTAAACTCTTCAACAAAATGAATGCTAGCCAAGACCATCGAGGCAACAATCGTAACTGCATATGTCTCAAAAAGATCGGCTGCCATCCCAGCACAATCTCCGACATTATCTCCGACATTGTCAGCAATAACGGCGGGATTTCTTGGATCATCTTCAGGAATATTTGATTCAA
>CAJOOW010000154.1 GCA_905236375.1 uncultured Alphaproteobacteria bacterium
ATACTGCTTCTTTTGATGTTTTTATTTTAGTTGCAAATGATTCTGGCAAAAATTTTATAGAGGAAAATTTAAAATCCAGTTTTGGAAATGACATTGCAAAAACCATAGTGAAAGAGTGTGGAGATCTTTCTTATGGAAAAATCAAAAGTTTTAATATTGCGACTGGATCTGGAATTAAAAATATCATAATAGCAGGAGCCGGGAAAAAGGATGCATATTCCAGAGCTAGTTTTGAAAAGCTCGGAGGATTTATTTTTGATAAGATAAAATCAACAAAATCAACAGTCTGTATTTTTAATAATTGCGAATCAGCAGGAAACGAAGTGGTGGCAGCGTATTTATCATCTGGCTTAATTCTAAAGAGTTGGGTTTTTGATAAATACAAGACTGAGAAAAAAGACGAAAAGATATCAAAGATTGAATGTCAAACGTGGTATAAGCAACTTAATGATGAAGCTTTTGATCGTTTGGACAAAATAAAAGAAGGAGTTTTCACTGTCAGAAATTTGGTCACAGAACCGGCAAATGTCATGGATCCTGATCAAATGCTTGAAGAAGCAAAATCTCTCAAAAAACTTGGCATTAAAGTTACTGTAGTTGATAAAAAAGCCATGGAAAAGCTTGGAATGAACGCTCTTCTGGGAGTTGCAAAAGGAAGCGACAAACCGGCATATGTTATAGCAATGGAATATAAAACAGATAATAAAAAAACACCAATAGCATTAATTGGAAAAGGATTGACATTTGATTCTGGGGGAATTTGTTTAAAACCAGCAAAAGGAATGGGAGATATGAAGGGAGATATGACCGGAGCAGCTGTTGTAATTGGAACCCTAAAATCTTTAGCTTTGAGAAAAGAAAATGTTAATGTCGTCGGAGTAATCGGAGTTGTTGAAAACATGATATCTGGAAGCGCTCAAAAACCAGGAGACGTCGTTACGGCAATGTCTGGAACAACAATAGAAGTTGATAATACGGATGCTGAAGGAAGATTGGTTTTAGCTGATGCTTTGTGGTATGCAAAAACAAAATATGCTCCCGAAGTCATCGTTGATTTTGCAACATTAACTGGAGCCATACAAATTGCCTTAGGCCATGAATTTGCTGGGCTTTTTTCGAATTCTGATGAACTTTGTCAAGATCTTGAAAAATCTTCAAAAGCGGTTGGCGAAAAGCTTTGGAGATTGCCTCTTCACCCATCTTATGAAGATGATATAAAATCAGAAATAGCAGATATTAAGAATGTTGGAAGCGGAAGAGGAGCTGGAAGTATAACTGCCGCCTTGTTCCTAAAGCATTTTGTCGATCCAAAAACCAAGTGGGCTCATATCGATATTGCAGCGACTGAATGGGATAATAAAAATAGAGCGTTATCCCAAAAAGGAGGCACTGGCTTTGGAGTGAGATTAATGAATGATTTCATATCTAAGATATCATCAGATAATGGAGATAAAAAATGAAACTAACCATAAATCAAAAGATTCTAGAAAAAGCATTGGCTCATGCTAATTGGGTTATTGAAAAGAAACAAGCCGTTCCGATTTTGGGATATGTTCTTTTTAATGCTGAAACCGGCAAAGGATTAACGATAACTTCAACTAATATGGACATGACTATGGTTGATTTCATAGAATGTAACGTTGAAAAAGCGGGGAAATATTGTCTTCCGGCTTCTTTACTTTATGACATAACAAGGAAAATCAAGGCTGGTTCTGATATCTCCATGGAATTTTCTGCAGATTCAAATTCGATCCAACTCACGAGTAATAAAGCTTCTTTTTCGATACATTTCATGGGAAGTGATGGATTTCCACCAATTGCTGAGGCGGATTATGATGTTAAATTTGCTATGGATACAAAAATCCTGAAAAAAGCCATAGATGTCTCAAAGGTTGCAATGCTCCAAGATAATTCGAGATTTCATCTAAATGGAATTCATATGCATTATGAAAATGAACTTGGAAGCATGAAAATTCGTTTTGTTGCAACTGATCTCTTTAGGATTGCTTGTGTCAGTGCTTCAGCGCCTGCAGAAGTTCAGAAAATGGAGCCAATAATTGTTTCCAAACGAGCTGTTTCAGAGATTTTAAAGCTTATTGATGGAAGTGGAAGTGAAGAGGTTAGCATTTCAGTTTCAACAAATAGAATTTCTTTCAATTTAGTTTCATCAGAAAATATCAAGACTGAATTTAGCTCGAGACTAATTAATGGGACTTTCCCAGAATATAAAGCAGCTCTTGAAGTTTCAAATGATAAAATTTTAACAGTTAATACCTCGGAACTTATTGACGCCCTAGATAGGGTTAGTACTGTTGTTGTTGACTCTACGAGTTCCGTTAAGCTTTCTATTTCTCAAAATAAACTCGTTCTTTCCGGCGTTAGCAGAGAACTTGGAAGTGCAAGTGAAGAATTGGACGTTAATTTTAGTGCTCTAGAGCCTCTTGAAATTTGTTTTAATAGCCGATATTTGCTAGAGGTTTTACGTGAAATAGAAACTCCGCAAGTGAAGATGCTGTTAGCCGAAAGTAACTCATCTTCGATTATTGAACCAGCTGATTCAGATTCAGTTCCAGCCGTGAATATGATCTTTGCTGTGATGCCTATTGAAATTGTTCAAAGTTGATGATTCTAATTATCGTTAATTGATTTTATTTTTGCTGTGGCTGTGCGTTTTTTTATCAGCACACGATGCTATAAAAGTTCCTGAAATGATCAGAAGAGCCCCAATGATTGCTATTTTGTCGGGAATTTGGCCGAAGAATAAGAATCCAAACAATATAGCAAATGGCAATTCGGAATAACGTATTGGGCTTATAGCAGAGGCTGAAGCAGCCCTATAAGCCAAGAAGATAAATAACTGGATTAAGTTTGCTCCTAAACCAAGGAGAAGAATCAGGAAAAGTTCCCTTGAATTTGGAGTAGTCCAGAAAAAGGGAACGATGATTCCTGATAGTATGGTAGTGTATAATCCGAAGTAGAATAACATTGTTAATGCATTTTCTTTTGCGTCTACCATCTTTTTGATCATTATATTCATAATCGCAAAAAGAATGGCAGCTATTGTCGGAATAATAGCCATTATATTTAAATTTTCAGCTTTAGGCCTGAACATAATAATAAGGCCTGCGAATCCTATAAACGTTGCAATGATCGCAACCCGACTTATTTGTTCTTTTAGAAAGATCGCAGCCAGCGGAAGCATAAATAAAGCTTCTGAGAAAAGGATTGTAGTGTTTTCTGCAAGAGGCATTATATTCACACTAAAGCAACACAAGCCTAGGGCTATCGCGCCAAGCGTTCCTCGAAGCAAATGCATTGATTGCATTTTTGTTTTAAAAAGATTTTTCTTCGATCTGGCCATGGGGATGAGAACTATTAGCGCAGAAAATAGAAACCTGAAAAACGCAATCTCAACGGGGTGTAGCCTATCTCCCAAAAATTTTGCTAAGACATCATTTAGAGGGCTGATTAAATATATTAATATTGCCCAAAATATTCCTTGTCTAAGACCTTTTTGAGAAAACCAATTTATCATTTCTTTCATTTGATCTATGTTCTTCCAGAATATCCTATCATAAAAGCAAATGCATTATGACTTTTTTGTTCGCCCCCTCTTTGCAGTTTTTTTTTTTTAAGACACATTCATTAAGATTTTTTACAACTCAGCTTTATATCTAATGTCTTGAAAAATATTTTTGTGTTCCTGTCTTCGTATTTTGAAGTTATTCGCTCATATAGTTTCTCTATTTCTGTGACTGGTGGAGCAATTAAACATATATAAGTCGTGCTTATATCTCGTGGCCTTTCATATTTTGTTCACTTATCCATAGTTTGATATAGCTTGTGCGTATAGCTAAATATTAAATATCTCTGATGAATCCATTATTTGAACATTTCATCTATGAGTTCTTTACGACTTGAATTGCTCTTTTATTAAAAATATAATATTAATATGAACTGAAAATTTTTTGTTTTTTTATGATTAAGTTCAATGTGATGTATTTTAAATTAATTTTCTCTATCTTTTGTATTTTTTCTGCTTTTGCTTATGATAATGACAAAAATAGAGCCATTGCGATTGGTTATGAAGCCCGCCTAAATGCTCAAACAATGGAATATAATGGTTGTCCAGAATGGATAAAAACTGGGAAATTTTCGGAATCAATCAGAAAGAATATTCCAAATTTTCTAAAAGATGCTTTTCAAAAAAGAGGAATTTTTGAAAGAACAACTGAGAATGGCATCATAGAATTTGAAGTTAAACCAAGTTCAAGCTATGACTATAAGCCAGAACATTTAAATGCCTTGCTGTTCGTGAATTATCTATATGACCAATTGTATGGCAGTTCTCGCAGTATAAGTGAAATTGCTAATAAGGTATTCAAAGTTCAGGCTTATTCTAAATATGATAAATCAACAACTATTAGTGATATAGAAAAATATGTGAAACAATTAAGACTAGATGACTATATTGACGAGATGAAAAAAATAATCACATTAAGGGAAAGGTCTAATGAGATAGCCCCAGGCGTTACACGTGATTCTAATCAGATTAAGTTCAAGGCCGATATTGGAGGGATAATGACGCCACTGACATTGTACAATGATGGGAGTATTAAGGATAATGCAGAAAATACTCTAGAAAGGCAAGATGACGGAACATATAAATACAAAACAAAAGTGGCCTCACCAGTTTTTAATACGGGGAACGAAGGAGGTACGCATTGTTGGTTTGATTCGGCTGTCCAAGTGCTTGCTTCTTCGCCTAAGTTCTGCGAAATTATTAGAAAAATGGAAATGCTTGAAAAAGAAAAAAACGTGGATGAAAAACATCGTGTTGCCGGAGAGCTTAACGAAATTTTCGAAGCACTAAGAACAGGCTACATAAAACAATCTGAGATGGACAACCATATGAAACAAATTGCTAAAAATTGCAAAGCCAAATATACAAAAGAAGAATTTGAAAAGAAATTTCCAAAATTTTACCATGATGAAAGTGGGGAAAACTTTTACCTTTATGGATATGATGAGCAAGATAAAAATGATGGCGCTACAGTAACCTTTGAGAACTATATATTTATGTCCCCTCAAAGTTCCCGGACATTTAACCACTTAGTGCTTATTCCTTTAATGGAAGAATATGCTTCGCTATTCAACAAACAGGTATATAAGGATGGTCTCAATAGAAAGTATGAGATTTTGGAAGATGTATGCTGGTGGCCTGATGGTAATTTATATGACAAAGACGAAACAGAACTATCAACTAATATAGAGAACGGCAAAGTAAGACAACCCGGCCTATTATTGGTAATAGCACCTCGTAGACAAACACAGATTCCCATTGGAGATAAAAGATATAATCTAAAGGGTGTTGCGGAATCAACTACCTATCATGCAATAGCTAAAGTGCAAGCTCCTGATGGCTTGTGGTATACTGCTGATGATCTGAAAAAGAATAACCACTTGGAACTAATTGGAGAAAAGTTTCAAGAGAAAGATTTTCAAAACGAATTGGATCTTGCTGTATACGAACTTGAAGACTAGTGTGAACGTAAATTCGCCAATAAAACACAGCTTAAGTTATAAAGTTTGTGAAGATCTGATGGACATTCTTTTCCTCTGGACCGACTTTATAGGTTTTTGCTAGAATCGAAGAAGACTTGAAAAAAATTTAGTTCGGTTGAAAATATGTCAGGACATTCTCAATTTCATAACATAATGTATCGCAAAGGGGCTCAGGATGCCAAGAGAGCAAAGATGTTTGCCAAAATTGCTCGAGAAATAACAGTTGCAGCAAAACTTGGAGGAGAAGATGTAAACTCTAATCCAAGATTAAGAGCAGCTTTGGTTTTAGCTCGTGAAAATAATATGCCAAAGGATAATATCGAAAGAGCTATAGCAAAAGCAACGGCAACTGCTGATGGAGCTAATTATGAAAATGTCAGATATGAAGGATATGGCCCAGGAGGAGTTGCAATAATAGTTGAAACTTTAACCGATAATCGCAATAGAACCGCTTCTGAAATCCGTTCGGCATTTACAAAAATGGGAGGCAACCTTGGGGAAATGGGAAGCGTTGCTTTTTCTTTTAACAAAATTGGACATTTGGTTTATGAAACAATTCCTGGCGGATTTGATAAAGCTTTTGAATTTGCGATAGAAGTTGGTGCAGATAATGTTGAGGAATTTGATGATTGCATTGAGATAACATGTTCTGTTGAGGCATTTGCTGGAGTTCGCGATACTTTTACAAAAAAGTTCGGAGATCCGGCTGAATCGGGCCTTATCTGGGCTCCAACAACATATACCTCATGTTCTGAAGATCAAAAATCAACATTAATGAAGCTAATTGACTTACTTGAAGATAATGACGATGTTCAAAACGTTTTCCACAATCTCGAAGAGTAGTATTTTTGAGACTTCGTTGATACCAACCATCTGTTTGTGGTATAATATTAATATAAGGAAAATAACAGAGGAGTCACATGGTGAGCAATAACAAGAAACCTGGTATTTCTAAAAATAAAATTCAAAAAACTCCAGATTTGACTAATGTTGAAACTAAACAATTTAGTTCTGGGTTTCTTGATAAGAAGCTTATCATATCCTGTGCAGCTAGTGCATTGATTTCCGTTGTGACCGTTTTTATCATTATGAAAATAGGCCTTAATTATCAGGAAGCAAAGATTCGATCTGTGGCTGATACTTGTTCTTCTCTTGAAGCAAGAATGAAATCAATAAGTGAATCGATGACAGATCTTAATGCTTCGATCGATTCTTTAAAATCTGAATGGAAGGAGAGCAAAGAACATTCATCATATTTATACACAAATCTCTCATCAGTGCAAAAAGACATAGCACTTATCAAAGATCGTTTAAATCTCACCGACAAAACAGAAGATAATGTCAAAAAGTTGTCTTCTGACAAAGGCTCGTTCATAGAATCTTTTGAAAATCTCATTAAAGAAGGAGCTCCTTTTGAAAGTTTTCTAGCGTCTCAACAAGATAAGATTGATATGACCAAATATCGAACCTCTTCAGAACTTATTAAGTACGCTAAGCAGGATGTCAAATCTATTTCTGATTTGAAAAAGGACTTTGACTCTGTTGGATATTCTCTCTTCAAAACAAAATTCGAAGAATCATTTTGGGAAAGACAAAAAAGGATAATAAAAGAAAAGATTTCAGAGGCGATTAAAATCAAAAAGGATGATGAGAATTCAAAATCAGAAGTTGTTTCAGAAAATGCTTCTGATAAGAAAAAATTTGAAGAGGCTGGAAAACTATTATCTGACGCCAAATATTCAGAAGCTGTGAAAATTTTTGAATCATTAAAAATTGAAAATGAAGACTTAAGTGACTTAATTTCTGCCATTAAGAAACGGCAAGCACTTGAAGAAGCATTCGCCGAATTCAAAAAAGAATTTATGGAAATGGAGAATGCATCTGACCAGAAAGATTCAAAAGAGGAAAACAAAAAATCTGAAGAAACAGAGGAGCAATAAAGGGAAAATTTCTCAAAAACTGTTCTAAAGAAGACTTCAATTGATCAAAAGATAAAGTTGAGTTACAATACCTCATGGCATTTTGAAAATTAACGAGGAGAGAATTTAAATGATAACACCATTAATGCCGAAGGCTACAGCTCTTTGGCTAATTGAAAATACAGTTCTAACATTCTCTCAGATAGCTGAGTTTTGTGGGTTGCATATTTTGGAAGTTGAATCATTAGCAAATGGCGATATGGATTCGAAAATGACAGGATTTGATCCAATAATATCTTCACAATTAACGATTGATGAAATACGGCGTTGTGAAGCTGACCCTGCCGCTAAATTGCAGATGAAAGAATCAGAGTATTTTGAGGAAAAATCTCCATCAAAGAAATATACTCCAAAGGCAAAAAGACAGGATAAGCCAGATGCAATTGCTTGGCTTGTTAAATATTATCCAAACATTCCAGATCAGGATATTTGCGATCTTATTGGAACAACGAAGATTACAATCAAATCAATAAAAAACAAAACTCACAAAAACTATTCTAACATAAAACCGAGAAGTCCCGTAGTTTTAGGACTGTGTTCAGAAGCAGAACTTGATTTTGTTATCGCAAAATTGACAAGAGAATAAAGGAAGGGAAAAGATGGCGAAAATAATTTTTAGAACAAACAAAGGGGATACAATCGTTGAAGCAGAAAATGGCGAAAGTTTACTAGAAGTAGCCAATAAGGCTGGGGTTGAGCTTTTTGGAGGTTGCGGTGGCGCTGGAGTTTGCGGATCATGCCATGTATACATTGATCCAGAGTTTTTCAGCAAACTTGAAGAGGCATCATTTAATGAACAAGATCTGTTGGATATAGTTCCAAATGGAAAATTTAATTCTCGATTGGCTTGCCAAGTTAAAGTTTCGGACGCGCTTGACGGAATGACGGTCATAATCCCATAAAAGATGAGACAACTTCCTCTTCCAATTTCATGGGCTTTTTCAAAAGATGCTAGAGATTTTGTTGTAAGTGATTGCAACAGATATGCTTTTGAGTGGCTAGAAAAATGGCCATTGAAGATTCAAAGCAATTTTGTATGCTTAATTGGCGAAAAAGGAGCAGGGAAGACACACCTAGCACATATTTGGGCGGATCGTTTGGGAGCTGAATTTTTAAAGCCCGAGAATGCCTTTAGCCAGTGGTATGATCTTGCAAATGCTGAATCGAATCAGAAGTATTTTGTTCTGGATGATGCTGACATGCTTGGTGATGACATTTTGCTCTTTTATATTTTTAACACAATCAGGGAAAAGAATGCATATCTTCTTATGACATCCAAACAATATCCGAACAAATGGGAATTAAAATTTGAAGATATCAAATCACGTTTGGCGACAGTTGATTCAATTCGAATTCAAAAACCAAATGAAAAGGCCATGGTTTCAATAATTGAAAAGATGCTAAGACAAAGAGGTCTTATTGCTACTCATGAAATAGTAGAATATCTCGCTAACAGAATTGAAAGGACTTATGAATCGATATGCTACTGGGTAAATAAAATTGATTCCAACCAATTTGATAAAAAACACAAGCTGAATATTCAAGATATCAGAACAACTTTGGGAAAATCTTAGTTGGATTTGAGCAATTAGCAGACCTTTATTCCTGTTATGTTAAATTTCTGTTTTTAATTTATGTATTTGTTTTCTCATTTTATAAAAGTTACGAATGTTACAAAACGGATTTTATGTTATAATCGAAACTAATGGGTTTGACTAATGCCATTGAAAATGATTGCTAGGATTTTTCTTGCTTTGATGCCTTTGATTTTTGCTTTGAATTTGGAAGCAAAACTCAGCTTTTCGAATCTTGAAGGGCAAAAGGATTTTTTAAATTCTCTATACAATGAGTTTGAAAAACTCAAGTCTCAAAAGCCAAAATCTGATAATGACGATGATAAGGAAAAAAACAAAGAGATTGATAAATACAAAGAAGATATCATGACTTTGAAAAAAACTCTTATAAACATCGAAGATGCTACAAATCAGAAAGATGCAAATGGAAAAATTCTGAAGGAATTGGTTGATGATTATAATAAAAAGATGGAAGAGCTTGAGAAAAATTATAAATTCTTCCTTTCAAAGTCTAAAAAAGCTGCTCCAGATGAGGGTTATTTGAGTTCAAAAACGCCCGGAGTTCAAACTATGGATTATCTTCGACATAATAATAAGCGTCGTAAGATAGGGGATACTAAATTCCAGCCTCTTGAAATAATCGAAATTGATAATAGTGCATCTAAGATTGAAGAAAATAAGATGCCTTTAGAAAAACAGGAATGACAAAAAAATGACATTTCTTCTAAACATAATTCTTGTAGCCATATTTCTTTTATTTTCGGCCTATTTTTCCGCCTGTGAAACGGCGTTGACTGCCTATTCAAAACCCAAAATGTATACGATAGCTCAAGAAGGAAATTTAAGAGCCAAAAAGATTCTGGAACTTCAATCTGATGCGGGATTGGTTTTAAGCTCGATATTAATGTGTGCAACAATTTTAAATGCTATGGCAGTTGCAGTAACCACTGATCTGTTTTCTGAAGTTTTGGGAGATTATGCGATAATCTTAGCTCCAATTATAACTAGTGTGTTTATAGTTCTTTTTG
>CAJOOW010000155.1 GCA_905236375.1 uncultured Alphaproteobacteria bacterium
TAAAACCTCTTGCCAATCTAAAACCTATTCTTTTTGCCAAAGCCGATAAATCCCTTTCCAACTCTGTTTTGTTTTTTGTCACAACACTAGACATTCTGTTTATGAGAACAATCCAATCTATCGACCCTTTATCTCTCATTATTCTCTCTTTTTTCTGATTCCAAACCATTTCAGCATAGGTACTTGGTTTGATGTTTGTTTCGGTTGAATCATTGATTCTCACCAAAAGATCAAGATCAATAAAACTCTCATTCATTGGAGTTATTATGACATCAGCAAAAGAATGGGCTATTCGAGAGAGATTGTTATCGTTTCCTGGAGTATCAACAACGATATAATCAAAAGATTCAAGTGATCTAATTAAATTCGAAAAATTTTCCAAATTTTCCCGAGCCATTTGCGAAACAGATTCGGCTTCACTCTCAAAAAGAGGAGTATGATGTGGCGTTAAAATTCCTGGATTTTCACGTTTCGTTGCTTCGCGATTTTCGATATATCGAGTAAAAGTTCCTTGTCTTGCGTCAACATCAATGGTTGCAACAGAATGCCCCCTTTGAAGAAGACTGACAACCAAATGCATGGCGAGAGTGGACTTTCCAGTTCCTCCTTTTTGATTTCCAAAAACTATAATCTTTTTCGGCATTTAATCTCGGAAAACAATCTAGTTAAAGTCATTTTAGCATCTGAAAATTTCAATTGCCAGGAAGGAATGTATATGTCAAATGAGCCAAAGTTTTTATAGCTTGTAAATCCAGTTATATCAAGCTATTTCCGCTCATTTCACTTGGTTTGTCTATTTCCAAAATCTTTAAAATTGTTGGAGCTATATCTGCAAGAGTGCCTCTAGTTCTGTTTGTTTTTATTTCCGGAATTGTTATGAATGGCACTAAAGCGCAAGTGTGAGTTTTCTTTGGAGTCCCATCTCCGTTAATCATTTCCTCAGCATTTCCATGATCGGCTGTTAAAATGACGGTATAATCATTTTCACGAGCCGTTTCTGATATATGATTTATATGATCATCAAGAGCTTTTAGCGATTGTTTAGTGGCTTCAAAATCGCCTGTATGTCCGACCATATCTGCGTTTGCAAAATTCACAATTATGACTTGATGAGTTGAGTTTCTCATCGCTTCGATAACTTTATTGGTTATTTCATTAGCGGACATATCCGGAGTTTCTGAATAATCTTTAACTTTTGGTGATGGGATTAAAATCCTTTCTTCGCCATCATATTGAACATCCTTCCCTCCATTGAAAAAATATGTCACATGGGCATATTTCTCAGTTTCAGCTATCCGAAGTTGTTTAATTTTATGTTGAGATAAAATTTCTCCAAGGGTATTTCTAACATCATGGGCTGGAAAGAGAGTTACTGATCGATTATCAATTTCTTCTCCACAATCAACCATATTCATAACTTTATAGTTGTTATCAAGAAGCATTGTCAGGATCTGTTTAATCCTGTCGGTCCTGAAATTTAACATCCAGAAAGCATCTTCAGCATTGGCCCCATCAAATCCATTCATCACTATCGGAGGAATTGTCTCATCATTAATATCTTTTTCATAAAAATTCTGAATTGCCAACAGGGGATCTGATGTTTTATTTTTGGAAATTCCAGCGGTTATTGCATCAAAAGCAAGTTTCGTCCTATCAAGCCTTTTATCTCTATCCATCGCATAAAACCTGCCTTGAATTGTTGCAATTTCAGAGATTCTTATTTTGTCATTCTGTAAAGCACTTTTTAAAGTTTCAAAAGCATCTCGATATCCAACATCTCGCCCATCAAGAAATAAATGAGCTTTAATTATTATGTTTTTCTTTCTCAAAAATTGAATTGCCCAGAAAAAATGTTCGATATCAGAATGGACTCCACCACGCGAAAAAAGCCCCATAAGGTGGCAAGTCTTAGTTTTTGAATTTTCTAAAAATTTCATCAGATCAGGATTGTTCTCAAATTCTCCAGATTCAATTGCATCTGTTATTAATGGCAGTTTCTGTTTCAAAACTCTGCCAGCGCCTATTGTTAAATGTCCAACTTCTGAATTTCCAAACTGGCCTTCTGGCAAGCCAACACTTTTTCCAGACGCGTCTAAAAAAGCCGTATTTGGAGAATCCATCAAATTTGTTATATATTTTGCTTCTAGTGTTGCATTTCCGAACTCAGAATTGGAATGTCCAAACCCATCCAATATACATAACAGAACTTTCTTCATGATAAATTTTTGCTTTTTGTATTACTGAGTTATTTTATCATAAAAATTATAGGAGGTTAACATGTCGGTTACTTAATTTTAAGACCAAAAATCTCAAGGCTACCATCAAAAGCGCAAAAAATAAAAATTTTAATTCCATAAACATATTTCCATTTCTGGTCGTTTGAAACACAAAAAATCCTAAAGCGCATAATCCATAACCAATTTTATACATAACACTAGATAGCAAAATAGTCGAATAAATTCCCAAAATGACTTGAAAAGCAAGGGATACATGAAATTGCAAACTCTGTGTCATCAGGTAATTCGCAATAAGTAAAAGAAATCCAAAAATCACAATACAGAGTTCCATCTTATTATCATTAAGTTTAGACTCAAAATATTTGTAAAACCAAATGAAAGATGCAGAAAACAAAGGGGTAATGGCAATATCTCTTAGATGGTGATATCCAGCTAAAACCATAGCTATTCCCGTAATAGCCCAAATGGGAATTAAAGCAATTTTCAATGGTTTGTTTTGAATTGTTACAATTAACCAGAAATAGAATATTGAACAGAAGTTCATGTGTCCGCTTGGGAAACTATAGCAATCGGCTTTACATGTGTCAGGTAAAGGAAATTTAAAGATTTCTTTTAAGACAGAGTTATAAAGCATTGTTAAAAACAATAGAGCTATAAGCGGTTTGAATTTTTTTTCGTCTTTCGAAAAAATAAAAAAGATAAACGAAAGGCCTGCGATCTCATACGTATTAAATATGTGCAAAAAATTTTTTGAAATTTCAACAATATCCATAGCAAACATGATTCATCAAAATAAATCATTTGTATCTTATATCATGATATACAATCCTATGTCAAATTAGGCAAACAATCGTAAATTTAATATCAAATTATTTATTTTAAAATTCCCTTTGCCAAAGAACCTTAGATGTAGTAAGATACAGGTGAAGATGCATTTTTGTGCAATTTCTCAGAATGTCAAAAACGTCGCAAGACTCTGTTGAAGAAAAAAATTCGTCGAGTTCTCCTATTTTGCAGCGACAAACCCGTGATGGAAAAATTCCAGTGACAGTTTGGCAAATTGGAATAATGATGTTTTTGATGAACATCTCGTTTGTCATGGCATATTCGTTTTCCGGGCTCTATTTGAAGAATATTTTAGGAGCTTCTGCTATTGGAATTGGTCTTCTCGAAGGAATCTGTGAAATGATTTCTAATATGATGAAATTATTTTCCGGAATGCTTAGCGATTTTTTCAGAAGACGCAAGGGAATTATGATCTTTGGGTATATCTTTTCCGTCATCAGTCGTCCTCTGTTGGCAATTTCTGATTCTTTTGCATTGGTTTTTTCTGCAAGACTTATGGAAAGATTTGGAAATGGAGTTCAAGCTTCTCCAAGAGATGCCATAGTTGCAGATGTTGCTCCAAGAAAAAGAATTGGAGCATCTTATGGATTGAAGAGAAGTTTGGCGTACGCTGGTTCAGTTCTTGGCGGAGTTTTTGGAATTTTAGCTATAGAGGCAACAAATAACAATTATCGGGCCGTCTTTGGCTTGGCTTCGATTCCAGCTGCGATTGCTTTTTTGCTATTGATCATATTTGTCAAAGAGCCGAAAAGATTTGAGCATCCAGCAATAACTTCCGAAGCTCCATTGCCTTCTCCAAAATTAAAGCCGAAGTTTTCTTTTAAAAACTTCAAATATTTAGGTCTTTCTTTCTGGCTTTTGATGACAGTGAACTTGGTATTCATGCTATCAAGAATGAATGAAACTTTCTTAATTCTGAGGGTTAATGAGGGTTTTCATGTGGCTCCAAAATTCGCGGCGATTGTAATGATAGTTTTCAATATTGGAACGGCTTTGTCATCATACCCTGTTGGAATGTTTGGAGATAAGGTTAATAGAACTAAATTGCTTTGCTTTGGGATTTCAGCATTACTTCTTGCTGATATGGTGATGTATTCAGCTTCAAGTATTACAACGATGTTTTGTGGAATTCTTCTTTGGGGGGTTCAATTCGGAGCGACTCAAAACGTTTTTGTATCATTGATAGCTGAAAAAGTCCCGGAGGACTTAAGAGGCACAGGATTGGGCGTGTATTGGCTTGTAAATGCAATTGCTGCTTTCTTCGCTGATAATATAGCAGGATTTGTTGCTCATCATTTTTCGCTTGGAGGAATTTTCGTTTCAAGCGGAATGATTGGAGTTGTTGCCTTAATGGTTCTGCTTTTAATGATTCACATAGTTTCTCCGACACGACAGAGATCTATCTCATCTAGAAACTAGTAATGTGACTTTTTTATAAGTTTGAAAGCCTTAAAAATCTTTTCCTTAATAAGCGATTAAATTTGTGATAGACTAGAATAAGAGTTTTCTTGGTTTTCTTTTGAGAAATGAAATTTGTGAGGCTTGTCATAGGAGCGGTTGTTGTTCTCGGAACAATAGTAGCTTGGGAATATTGTAGAGATTATATATACGAGAATTTTCAGGATACTGAAAATGTTATAACAGAAGAATCAGAAAATTCGAAGGAAGACGATGAATCAGAGGTTAAAAAAGCTGATGAATCTGAAAAAAATGGGAACTCACCTTCATCTGAAAATGAACAGCAAAAGATTTCTAAAAAGGATGAAGATCTTGCGATAAGTTTTGAAAAAGGTTTTGAAAATGTCGCCAAAAAAGCGATGCATTCTGTTGTAAATGTCGCGACAATGCAGCTTGTCGAGGGATCTAACAGGATGGATTTGCCCGATATTTTTAAAGGTGGGCCTTTCGATGATCTCTTTA
>CAJOOW010000156.1 GCA_905236375.1 uncultured Alphaproteobacteria bacterium
CGAAATCAGATGCAACCACATCCGCTCCGGCGCCAGAATCTCATTCAAATAAACAACCTCCAGGCTCCTTGCGAAAATAACGCAGGGGGCCAGAAACTTGAAATCCAATCGACAATAGATCGAATTTTTGTAGTAAAATAGCGATGAGAAAGTCATTATCCTGAATTTTCTTTTGAAAATCGAACATTTATTTTCAGTTTCAGAAAATCAAAAAATCAATGAAACGGTCTTTTGGCTTTGCGTGATGCATTTTTGCTGGGGAATAGCTTCCTCGATGGTCTTTTCTCTATTGCCTATCTTCATAATTGATGAACTTGGAGGAAGTTCAAAATCCTTTGGAGCTCTCGAAGGATCTGTTATTTTCCTTTCATTTATGGCAAAGCTTTTTGCCGGATTTATTATGGATATTTTCAAAAAAAAATTGCCAATGCTAAAAATGGGCAGTATCTTAACGATATTGAGCAAATTTTTGCTTGCTTGCGCTCCATCTATCTTTTTTGTTTTTATTTCAAAATCAATTGACAGATTTGCTAAAGGCTTAAGACAAGCCCCTTCAGATGCTATTTTAGCCGAATTATCTTCTAAAAAAGGCCTTGCATATTCTCTCAGATATACGACAAATATAGCGGGATTTTTGATTGGATCGATCATAACCTCTGCTATGATTTCAATGCTTGGACAGAATTTCAGGTTAATCTTTTCTCTAGCTATCCTTCCAACTATTGTTGCAATTTATATCCTTAAAACAAAAGTTCAGCGTTTCGATGAAGATGAGTATAAACAAACAACAAATCAAAGATGGAAAATAAGTGATATTTCGCTTATGCCAAAGGCATATTGGAAATTTCTAATCTTCATAACATTGTTGATGTTTAATAGATTTAGCGAAGGCTTTATAACAATAAGAGCAAAAGATGTTCTTCAAAACAGCCTTGAGGACATCCCGTTATTCACTGCAATTTATGAGTTATTTGCAATGTTTATCGCGCTTTTTGTCGGGACTATTTCTGATAAATTTGATCAACGAAAACTGATATTAGTTGGGATTTTTATTTTGATGATTGCAGACTCCTTTGCTATTTTTGCTAATAGTTTTTCAACGATAATTTTATGCTATATATTTGCAGGAGTGCACATTGGCTCCACTCAAGGAGTTATAGGTTCAATGATAGCAAAAACAGCCCCAAAAAATTTGATTGGAACAGCTTTTGCCTTGTTCTATGGAGTTGAAGGAATAGTCCTTCTTTTAGCTAATAATCTCGCAGGATATTCTTCTGAGATCGCAAAATTAATTGGTTTGCAACAATCATCTATGCCTTTTGTCTTTGGATTTATTTTTAGTTTAATGTCTGCTTTTTATATTTTTTCATGGTTAAATAACAAAAATTTTTCTCTGATTTAACGAATTATTAACTTTTATATCTTAGAATTAATTGTGTGAGATTAACATCCAAGTGATTTTATGGACATGAAATTTTTATTGCAAAATCTTTTGATTACGGCTATTTTATTTCCTTTTTCAACGTCTTTTGCATCTTCAGGAACAGACGCAAATATTGAAAATGTTGTTGAAAATTACGATACCGAAAAATATCCGTGGATAAATGATCCAAAATTTTCAAAATCAGTAAGGGAAGCAACCAAATTAGCTTTAAACGAGGCCTCAGGAAAAGGCCCAACATTAAAAACTCCTGCGGAGATTAACTACGAACTAACTCAAATGGTTTTGAAATATATGAATGATCACGATGTTTCATCAGATGTGGCCGTTCAAATGGTTGCTGAAAGCCTAAATAAAAATTTTGATGATGTAAAACTTTATCTTAAAGCCTCACGAGCAAATGAAATTATAAATCCTGATGACACCACAGATCAGTCATTGCCAACAGCAAATCCTAATGATTCTGTATCTTTAGGCCAGAATCCAGAAGTGCCTGATTTAAATAATGAAGTCTCATATCAAAATGGTGATGAAGGTAATGAAAAAATAACGCAATCCAATTCAGAAATAGATATAAATCCTGATGACGTTACAGATCAGTCATTGCCAACCGCAAACCCTGATGATTCTGAACCTTTAAGCCAAAATCCAGAAGTCTCAGATTTAAATAAAGAAGTTTCATATCAAAAAGCTAATGATAGTGATGAAGAAATAACGCCAAATATCTCTGAGTATAGCGGAGAAACAAATTCAACCACTGCAGATGATAATTTGAATAAATCCTCTGAAGATCAAATATCAAACTATGAATCTCATAGCTATACTTCAAGTTCTGAATTGATTCAGACGAATGGCTCCGAAGAACCTGTTATTAGAAGCTATAAATCCGAAGAATCAATGGCTTCTGAATCACATACGCTATCAAAAAATATTTTTGAATTAATAGATTGCGAAAAAAATAACCCGCAACAATTTGAGAAAAAATTAAAAGAGAAATTGAATGAGATCAAATCAATTTATACAACTGAGATAGCTACTTCAAAAAACGAGAAATTTGGAGAACTCCTCAACGAACAGAGGAATGGAAACAGAGTTGTAGTTGTCGACAACAATGACATTTTTGATATTTCAAATGAGTTGTCTTATCGTTATGGTGTTCAACTTACGGAATACATGAAGGATGGACAGAATCTTCTCAAGGATAATCCAACCAACTATGATATTATCGATTCTCCGACTCTAAGTTTTTTGAGTGAAAGTGAGATCCGAAAAATTATTCAAATGCAGATAACAATTGCGATTATAACAGGCCATGACGTTTTGATCACATCTTCGTATGGAGATGAATCAATTGCAAAAATATATACAGGAGTGCTTAATGATCCTCTTGTTAAGGGCAAACTTAAAAAAGTGCTTATTGTTAGTTAGATTTTTAAAGGAGGTCTAAATGACGAAAAAAATTTGTTTAATTTCACTGGCGCTGATGATGACGCCATTTTTGAATGCAGCTCAAGTTATGACTGCTCCTGATTTTTCTTATTCAAGAAATGAAAATTTCAGAAGGCTTGAAACGTTTTCTGCACAAAAGCATGTGTTTGATTATTTGTGTGAGCAGTGTAAAATGCCTCCATCTGAAACAATGGCTGAGGTTTACTCAATGTCAGAAACTCTAGGCATTTCGCGCTCTGCGGCTCTTGAAGATATAATGGAAATTTTTCACTTAAATGTGACGGCTCATGTTAATTATCGAACAATAGAACAGCTTTCATTATCTCTAGAGCAAGAGTGGGATAAAATTTCCATGAAAGATTCAAAAAAGAAATGATCCTTATGGAAATTTCGCCTCTTTGTTCAGACTAAACGCGTCTCTTGCCATTAGCTCACCTGCCTAACAACTCTGGCTAGGCTCGACGCTATACCGCCCGGGGATCCAAACAGAGATGATGATTTCCACAAACCCCAAGCGGCACCACCAAGCCCTATGATGTTTCCTAAAATACTCGCTCTTTCTTGTGCACGCTCA
>CAJOOW010000157.1 GCA_905236375.1 uncultured Alphaproteobacteria bacterium
CTTGGCGAAAGCTCCGAATATTGCCGAGGTGCAACCGCCTTATCAAGAAAGCTGGCAGAATCTGGCATCACCGTCATAACAGGCGGAGGCCCTGGAATCATGAATGCCGCGAATGAAGGAGCGAAAGCAGTTGATGAAAACAAGACATACGGCTTACGAGTCGCTGCAATACACGATGAAAATATAATAGAAAGGCCCAATATCAAAGAAGGACATCTCATGGTTTATAGAACATTATCAGTGAGGCTCTTGACATTGATTGGGGCGAGCAATGCAATCGTATTCTTTCCTGGCGGTTTTGGAACTTTAGAAGAAATGTTTTCTTTACTGGTTCGAATAAGGGTCAATATGATGAAAAAGATTCCAGTTTTCTTCTATGACACAAAGTTCTGGGGAGGATTGAAAAAGTGGCTTGAAGAAACAGTCCTTGGGAACGGCTTGATAAACTCAAGAGATATGGATTTAATGCAAATCGAAGACGATATCGATGAAATTGTTAAGAAGATTCTTGGCGATATGCCAGGATGAAATTGGAGAAACGCAATGACAATGAAGATAGAAGAAAAGGTATTTGATAAATTAGCAGAGATTCTCAAAAAACATAATCTAAGCGAGATAGAATATAAATATGACAACATTAAGATTAAGCTTGCTTCTCAACCGAACAATAATGTTGTGACACAGATCTCACAAGGCCAAAATGTTTCACGTGAAACATTTTCAAAAGAAGAGAAAAGTTCGGAGCCTGATTGGATAAATCACCCAGGCGCTGTCAAATCCCCAATGGTTGGAACGTGTTATCTAGCTCCGGAACCAGGGGCAAATAACTACATTGCTCTTGGAGATAGCGTTCAAGAAGGCCAGCCATTATTGATAATAGAAGCAATGAAAGTTATGAACTTAATCAAAGCTCCAAAAGCCGGAAAAGTTGTTCATATTGCTGCTTCAAATGCTGAACCAATTGAATTTGGGCAACTTTTGGTTGTTATAGAGTAAAGATGTTTAAAAAGATTTTAATAGCCAATAGAGGGGACATTGCGATCCGGATTCTCAGAGCTTGTAAAGAAATGGGGATCAAAACAGTAGCGGTTCATTCGCTGGTTGATGCATCATTAATGCATGTTAAATTTGCAGATGAAAGCGTTTGCATTGGACCAAACAAATCATCTGATAGCTACCTTAATATTTCTGCTATTTTAAGTGCTGCAGAATTAACAGGAGCAGATGCAATTCATCCAGGGGTTGGATTCTTATCTGAAAGTGAGAAATTCGCAACAATGGTAGCAGGCCATGGTATGACGTTTATTGGACCATCGCCGAAACATTTGGCAATGATGGGAGATAAGATTGTCGCAAAAAAAACAATGGCGAATCTTGGAATTCCTGTGATTAAAGGATCTGATGGTGAAGTTAAATCGATCGCAGAAGCCAAAAAAATTGCTGAAAAATCTGGCTATCCTGTGCTTTTTAAAGCAGCGTCGGGTGGCGGTGGAAAGGGAATGAAAGTAGCAAACTCTCCAGATGAAATCGAAAATGCTTTTAAAATGGCTAAAGCAGAAGCTAAAGCAAATTTCGGAGATGATTGCGTTTATATGGAGCGTTATCTATCTCACCCGCGACATATTGAAATTCAAATTCTTGCTGATTCTTATGGAAATGTTGTTCATCTCGGAGAACGAGATTGTTCTATTCAAAGAAATCATCAAAAACTTCTCGAAGAATCTCCGTCAATTGCTCTTTCAAAAGAGCAAAGAGAACAAATTGGAGAAATTGTTAGGAAAGCAGTCAAGGAACTTGGTTATGTCGGCGTTGGAACATTAGAGTTTTTATATGAGAACGGCGAATTTTTCTTCATGGAAATGAACACAAGGCTTCAAGTTGAACATAGTGTTAGCGAAGAAATAACCGGAATCGATTTAGTGAAAGAACAAATAAGAGTCGCAGCCGGAGAGAAATTGAATATTTCCCAAAAAGATATAATTTTCCGTGGCCATGCAATTGAATTTAGGATTAATGCAGAAAATCCTGAAACTTTTTTCCCATCGCCTGGCAAGATTGATGAATTATATTTCCCAGGAGGCAATGGAGTTAGGGTTGATTCTCATGTATATAGGAATTATGTCGTCCCGCCATACTACGATAGCTTAATTGCAAAAATAATTATCCATGCAGCGACGAGAGATGAGTGTTTGGCTAAAGCACGTTGTGCACTTGATGAGTTGGTAATTGACGGAATTTCGACGACAACCGACCTTCACAAAAAATTGATCAGGAACAAAGAAATTATTGCAGGAGACTTTGATATTCACTGGCTTGAAAATAATTTGCAAGCATTGACGAAAGGAGAAGAGAAATGAATGTAATAACAGCTGATTTGTTGTCTGAAATAGATTTTATAAATCATGGTTTTTTCGATAGAACAGGCGGAGAAAGCAAAGGCTCTTATGAATCTTTGAATGTTGGAATTGGCCGTGGAGATGACGATAAGATTGTTTTAAAAAATCGAGAAAAAATAGCAAAACATTTTGGAATCCCAGTTTCAAATTTGATTATATTAAATCAGAAGCACGGAAATAAGGTTCACATCATCGATTCTAAAAATAAGAAAGGCTATCAATTTAAAGATGTTGAGCAAGCTCTGAAGAACGAAGGAGATGCTATAATAACTAAAGAGAAAGGTTTATTGATAGCTGTAAATACTGCTGATTGTGCCCCTATTTTGCTTTGTGATAAAGATCAAAAATATATTGCCGTAATTCATGCAGGATGGCGCGGATCCAATGGAACAATTATAGAAAATACTCTGAAAGAAATGAAAAATCTGGGATGCAAAAATATCATGGCAGCAATTGGGCCTTGCTTGCAAAAGAAGCATTTTGAAGTGAAAGATGATGTTGCTTTGAAGGTAGATAGCAAATACATTTCATATATTGAAAATAAATCTTTCTTTGATATGCAACTTCAAGTTCTCGAGAAACTCATGAAAAATGGAGCAAAAGTTGTTTCAAAACTGAATATTGATACGTTCTCAGATGAAAATTATTTTAGTTATCGAAGAATTGGAGAAAAGACAGGAGTACAATTCTCAGGCATTGTTATAAAAGGATAGAAAAATGAACAATATGCAACAAATCTTTGCAAGAGCTCAGAAACTTCAAGCAAAAGTAAATGAAGCCCAGAAAAAGCTCGAAAACGAAGAAGTCTCTGGATCTTCAGGCTCTGGCGCCGTGAGCGTTATTATGACCGTAAAAGGAAATGTCAAATCTGTTTCAATAAATAAAGAAGTGATCGATCCAAACGACAGTGAGATGCTTGAGGATTTAATTGTTGCAGCACTTAATGATGCAAAGGCGAAAGCTGATGCTGTTTATGAAAAAGGGATGAAAGAAGCCACAGCAGGCCTAAATATTCCTGGATTTTGACCTTTTTAAATCTCAAATTAATTCTTAAAGAGCAAGGATAACACCGTTCTTTAAGATAATTTTCTGTAATGTTTAAAGACTTTCTGGTATTATCAAGGCAATAAAACCATTTAGAGCAAACTGTGATGAAAGCTAAAATAGCTGTTAGCATGATCTTATTGCCATTTTTTATGACGCAAAACGCTGAGGCAACCAATTCAAATGATGCAGTAAGCCCAGAAGAACAAAGAATAATGCGTCAACTAAGTCCAGTTCAAAATGTCAGAAGAACAAGTTATATTTCGGGGGCTATAAGGCCAGTAAGCCCAAGCAGCACTAGCCGAAGTCCAGTCGCAGGGATAGTATTTACGCTAACATCAACACCGCCACCACAGCAAAGTCCAACAGCTACATTATCTCCAAGCGTCTCATTATCATCTTCCTTCTCTTTATCTCCTGGAAGTTCTGTTTTCACTCTACTCTCTAGTTCAGATTCATTGCCAAGTTCTATGCCAGAAGAAAAACACATTGTTTTGGATGACAAAACTGATGTAACAACAATAGCTGAAGAAATAAACGGCCAACTGAATCCAAAGGATCGTGTGTTAACCATAGAAATAACAAAGTTATTTGATGAGTCTAAAATATCGCAATTGGAAGGCATAATTTTTCAACCAAAGACTGAAATAACATTAAATCCAGATATTACGATGCCTCAACGAGAGGCTATAGCCAGAATTGCTGGAGCATTTAAAAACGTAACTACTTTTATATATTCCCCCGTTTTCTCAGCAGATCCATTGCTTAATGCCATAACAAATGATAACTTTAGTTCATTAGCAACATTAACCTTTATTGGAATTTCAAATAGGCATATGTCTTTTTTTGAATCCTTTTTCAATAAGCCAGACTTGCCAAAGACGCTAAAAATATTAAATCCAATTTATGATTGCTCTGAAGATCCAGAAGATGAAGACAAAGAAAAACAATTTATAGAATACTTAAAAGATGCGTTTCATAAAGCAAAAGGAAAAACTCTTCCAAATGATTGCCAATTAGTGTTTTAAGAAAAGAAAAAAGACAGCACCGTGCTTAAGCTTGGGGAGGATTACAAAGAGACACAAGGAAGTGAACTCTGTATGCACGATGCTGGAAGCTCTGCTGAACTTCAGTTTAAGTTTATCATAAAATTCACTAGATGTAAACACTTTTTTAACTCTTTTAGACAATATTCTATTTTCAAGAAATATGATAAAAAGATCGAAATCTTAGTTAAGTCTCTGTGAAATTAGTTTTTGTTTTTTAAAATTGAAATGTTATTATTATGCAAAAATCTGTGATTTGAAGATCTGAATGAAAAAAGGGATCCTTAACTATTCATTATCCGAAATTGAGTCTCTTATGCTGGAACTCGGATGCCCTAAATTTAGAGCAAAGCAAATATTTTTATGGCTATATCGATTCGGAAAGAATTCATTCTTTGAGATGACAAATATTGGAAAAGATCTCCAAATTAAACTAGATGAAATATTTTATATTCATCGTCCTAAGGTTGCTAATATTGCAAAATCAAAAGATGGAACAATTAAGTTCCTTCTAGAACTAAACGATAAAAACACAATTGAAACAGTCTTTATTCCAGAGTCAAAGAGGAACACAATTTGCGTTTCTTCTCAAGTCGGATGCGCAGTTGGATGTAAATTTTGCAATACTGGTTATAATGGATTTATAAGAAATCTTTCAACTGAAGAAATCGTATCGCAGTTTTTGGTTGTTAAAGATTATCTTAATCTTTGGGATCAAAAAGCTGAGAGACTTTCAAACATTGTCTTTATGGGAATGGGAGAGCCACTTTTTAATCATAAAAATGTTTTAAAAGCCATTAACAATTTGATGTTGGATGAAAAGGAAGGCCTCTCTCGAAGAAAGATAACATTATCGACTTCCGGAATTTCCCCAATTATCGAAAAGATTGCAAAAGATTTGCCTTGTCGCCTGGCTATTTCTCTTCATGCTCCGAATGATCAAATTAGGAGTCAAATAATGCCGATAAATGGCGTATATAATATCTCAAGTATTATGAATGCTTGCAGAAAATACTCTGAATATCACTGTTATCTTAAAATAACTTTTGAATACCTTTTACTGAAAGGTATTAATGATTCAAAAGAATGTGCACTAGAATTGATAGATCTTTTGAAAAATCTTAATGCAAAAGTGAATATCCTTCAGTTTAATTCTTGGGATGGATGTTCATTTGAACCATCAAGCAATGCCAAAGACTTTTCTGCAATCCTTCAAAAATCTGGCTTGGAAGCTCCAATAAGAACAAGGCGCGGTGAAGATGTTATGGCTGCATGTGGACAATTAAGCGCAAAAAATAAAATTTCCTCTATTTAATTCAAAACGTGGCTAAGATTCAAGTATTACGCAAGCAACGGCATAGAGTTTTTCATCGCTTGTCGTAGCGTATATCTTATAACTTTTTGATTTTTCTAATGCTTTCTTTAAAGCCACACCCGTCAGTTTTATTTCTGGCTTTCCATTTTTGTCATGGATTATTTCCATCTCGTGCCATTTTATGCCTTTTGCATCCGAAAGAGCCTTTATTGTTGCTTCTTTTA
>CAJOOW010000158.1 GCA_905236375.1 uncultured Alphaproteobacteria bacterium
CTCTTTCATCTGGTTTTCAAAAGTTTCCAGATTCTTTACGTTAGAACTAATTTTTGAGTTTAACTGATTTAACTTTTCGTTAAAATTTCCAGATATACCGGAAACACTGTACTCTTTTGAAATAGATTTCAAATGTCTTATGGCATTCTTATAATAATCAAGATCCAGCAACGTATTTACGGCTTCTCCGAAAGCACGCGATTTACCCTTCTTTATATCATCCGACATGGCTTCTATTTTTTCGCCACTCAAGAAAAAATATTCAGATAACTCTTCTGGAATTATTTCATTAACAAATTCTTGTTTGTTCGATACCTCTTTTTGCACGCCATTTTCAATATAATACACATGAAATTGCAGAGACAATTCACCGAACTTATCATTCTTTTTTCTATATGTAGAGGTTCGGGTTATTATGTAATCCTTGCCACCATGAGATATCTCTAAAGAAACCGTAGCAGGACAGGACTGACCATCCTTCAAAGAATCAATCTTCTTCTGCGATAATATATCTTCTGGCTTTTTAAAATCCGACTTGCCATACAAGCACCACCGAAATGATTGGCAAAGAGTTGTTTTTCCAAAACCAGTACCACCCAAAACAAATGTTATGTTTTTCTCTGGTTCAACAGAGAATATGATTTCATTTTCACCATCATACTGACGGAAATTTTTCAAGACAATCTTTTTTATAAGCATGATTTTTCCTCAAGTTTAACGGAGTTTTGAATCAGTCGCTTGATTTTTGATTCCATTTCTTTAGGTTTGCTAGTTTTATTATGTTTGTTTTCATGTTCCCACTCGGCAATTGTATCAAACAGTTTTTTGTATTCTTCAGAATTCATAGAGAACATCCTCCGCATTCATTTGTTTGGTTATTTGAAATTTCCTTTTTATTTCGTCAATTAGAGACAATGTTTTCGATTTGTTTAAGGCAAGTAATCCGAACTCCGTCATTCTCGCAACCTCGTTACGTATCAATGTTGAATACATCTCATTTTCTGAAGGATCCATTGCACCTGCAACAATCAAATCATACGGCAAAGTTATAAAGTCGTAAATAGTCGCCTTTACCTTATCTTTGTGTCTCCTTAAAACACGACCTCGTCTTTGAACATATTCTTTTGGATTTGTAGAACTAGCCAATATAAAAGCTGTTTCGACCATAGGTATATTAACACCTTCGTCCAGACATCTAATTGCGACAATCGCTTGCAAAATTTTTTCTTCAAAACGCGTTATTATCGATGAACGTTCTTCCGAACTTTCTTCTGCGGTAAACTTTGCAATGCGCATATCAAATTTTTCATAAAGATTCATCGTTATCGCTTCAATCTGCCTAACATCATCTTGATTTTCCGAGTCAAATCCATGAACATCTTCGCTATATTTTGTAGCACCACAGTAAATCAGAATTTTATTTTCATTCTTATATGGTTCAATTCTCTTTATAAGTTCTGTAAGTTTATTTTTTGCACCAGCAATTAACCTAGAACGAGCAATAGCCAGCTTTTTTCCATATTCAGACAAACATTTTTCATGCGTTTTTGGAGATATTCGAATCTCTCCCGCCATCTGCTTTGTGAGTTCCGCATACGACTCCCGCTCTTTTGAATCCAACGAAACAACAACCGGAATATAATCATAGGGAACTAAATATCCAGCATCTATAGCCTCTTTCAACCCATACTCTATACACTTTTCTCCAAAATAGGAATGAAGGAATTTCGTGCCAAATTCGTCCATATGACGGTCTATTGTCGCAGACAGCGCCAATTTATACACGAAATTCATTCTTTCAAGATACTTTATAGCATCTTGCGCGCCTAAATTATGAGCTTCATCTGCAATTAAAAGAATTGGCTTTCTGTTTTTTGCCAAAACTCCTTGAACAAAGTCACTTTTAAACGTGGCAATTGTGGATACCAAGCAAAAGAAACCTCGTTCGTTATCGCAGAAATTTCTTTTATCAACAGCCCTTTTTAATTTTTCCTTCCAATCTCTTTGCGGCGAAGATCCAAAAGCAACAATTGGCTTGATATTGAACTTTTCTATATCTTCGAGCCATTGCGTGACAAGATGAATATACGGACAAAGGATAACAACACTCAAATTACCATTATCATGTTTTCTCAAACAATCAAGAGAGAATAGTGCCGTAAGAGTCTTGCCCGTTCCCGTCGCCATATCATAAATACCGCAACACCCTTTCGCCATCCAGCTATTGATAGCTCTCTTCTGATATTCACGAAGCATATCAAAGGAAATAGATTTTTCTTCACCAGTTCTATAGTCAGGACTGGACTCATGAACATTTGATGGAACGGAATCTGTAAAACCTTTATCCCAATTTGGCACGCTAAAATCTATATTTTGCCTTCTATACTTCTCTAAGATTTTATTCGTTACCGAAGGAAAGTCAACAACAGTCAGTTTTTGTTCAGTATTATTCCAAATATTTTCAAAGGCGTTTATTTTTGATTGAGCCCGTTCTCTATCTTCCGATTTCCAATCACAATAAACGTTAACAGACTCATAATTATATCGCATAGCGGTTCTTGATTCGTTCATGCTTCCGTCAAATGCAATTTTCTGACCATCAAAATCTTCAAATACACCTAACTTTTCATGATATATTCCAACTTCATTCCCGGAATCAATGAAAGCTATTTTCAACGACAGGAATCCATTGGCAATTAAATTCGCCAAAAGATTCAGTCTTGCATTTCTAAAATAATCCGTTTCTTCAATATCTAATTCCCCAAGTAATCTGCGCTCTATTATTTCAGAACGCTTTTCATAGCCAGCACGTATAGCATCAACATCTTCATCACTTAATTTAGGAGAAGCAACAATTTGTATTTGACCCTTATTTTTGACAAGTTCGGTAATTCCCTTAGTTATTTCAACTAATGATGTTGACGAAAAAAAGCCTACAGAGCGTTTGTAAATTTTAGCACAGGAAAGAGCAGGAATAAACAATTCTTGAACAACATCGTTCTGAGGAGAACGATATTCATTACGAATTGTTAAAGTTGTCAAAGAATTCATTTCGTAGATTTATTTAATTCCATTTTTTAGAGACATTTCTAATCCATCAAGGGTTGTCTTCAATTTTGAATACAATCCTTCATATCGTTTGTCTAGAAATTCCTTTAAAGTTGTTGTTCCAATAACGCAATCTAGATTTGGTAAAATTCCTCTTACATTCTCATCGTTAGAATATTTTGAGTAATCCATATCAAGAATTAATTTGTTGTCATATTGCGTTATGAGCAGCATGTTTAACGGAGAATTAAACGGATTATCTGCTTTTGTTCGAAGTTCTTTAGTGGTTTGGCTAATTTTTTTCTTCGGATCTGAACCCAACGGATTTATGTGATGTATTTCCAATTTTCCTTCATAGAAAACATTTATATCATCATTGTCGGATTTATTATTCTTTTTATCTACAAAGAAACTTTTATATCCAAATCCCCTACTTAAATAATATTGGCAAATATAATCAGTCATGCTCTTTGACGGATATTTTTCCGTTTCTGCAGCTCGACACATCGTAAGAGTTTCCTTATCCGAGTA
>CAJOOW010000159.1 GCA_905236375.1 uncultured Alphaproteobacteria bacterium
AATTTTTTTGTCATCTTGCTTCTATTCTGATAAAACAACTTGATCATTGTAGATCCAACTTCGTTTTCGCATATCGTATTAAGAGCTTCCTTTATTCTGATATCTTTGACATCGAACAACTCCTTCAAGACACTCTTTGTATCGAGTGTCTGTAAACTTGAATCTAGGGTATAGATTTTTGATACTTCATCTTGAAATGCTTTGTGATTAAATTCCAAAGCATTAGATCCGAATGTTGTTAGGATCAAAACAGTAATTGTTTTTAATTTGCTTAAAGCTTTATAATTATGCATGGGCATGGTATTTCCTTTCTTGGAATTTTTAGGTTAAAAATTGTTGTTTGTAATTTCAGGTTAAGAAAATATCTGCCCTTGCTGTCAAATTCTAAATAGTCCCATAAAGTTTTAGATAAATTGTTTCTCTCACCCGCCTCACACAAACCCCATTGTGGAGTAATGACAGCATTTTTAGAACCTCCGCTCCGCCAAATAAAAGCTTTTAGATATCATTTATGTTATATGAGCTACTGCAATTTCTTAAATTCTCTTGATTTATCTCTTTGTTTAATTGATAATATACCAGCGATTTTAAATAAGATATTTTTTAAGTGTCTGGATTAACAGAAAAAATAGAAGAAGAAATAACTCCTCTTGTCAAAAGCTTGAACTGTGAAGTAGTTAGAGTCACTATTTTAGAGCATGGAAGAGACAAGATCTTACAGATAATGATTGAAGAAAAGGACGGGTCTCCAGCAACGATAACTGACTGTGAAAAAGTAAGTCGGGCACTATCGGTAAAATTAGATGTTATGGATCCCATAAAGGAGAGATATAGTCTCGAAGTTTCCTCGACTGGAATTGATAGACCTCTTGTGAAACCTTCTGATTTTATCAAATTTTGCGGAAAGCCTGTTGTTGTAAAAACATATGTTTTAAAAAACGGAAGCAAAATATTTAAAGGAAACTTGGAATCTGCTTCAGAAAATGATATAAAATTAACATTGGATACGCCTCTAAATGGAGGGGGCGATTCAATAACTTTGCTTTACGAAGAGATAAGTAGTGCACACATTGATGGTTTTAAAAATTAAGCTTGTTTTTGGAGAGTTTTATAAGTGAGTAGGAAAATAAGATTAGAAGAGACGACACAGCCTGTTGTAAAAAGTGAAATTTTACAGGTTGCAGATATGGTAGCAAGAGACAAAGGAATAGACAAAGAAGATGTTCTTGTAGCCATGGAGCAAGCTATTCTTAAAACAGCGCAAATGAAATATGGAACCGAGAAAGAAATAAGCGCGCAAATAGACAGGAAAACGGGAGAAATTAAAGTTTGCAGACTTTTGAATGTAGTTGATAAAGTATCAGATACTGATAAAGAAGTTTCACTTATAGATGCCCAGAAACAAGACTCTGAAATAAAAGTTGGAGATGTTTTTAAATCGGAATTGCCTCCTATTGAATTCGGCCGAGTAGCCGCTCAATCAGCTCGACAAATAATAATCCAGAGAGTCAGACTTGCTGAAAGAAATAAACAATATGAAGATTTTTCCGAAAGAGTTGGAGAAATCATTACTGGAACCGTCAAAAGAGTGGAATATTCTGACATAATCCTAGACATAGGAAGGGCAGAAGGAATAATTAAAAGAACAGAGACAATTCCTCATGAAGTTTTCAAGATCGGGGATAGAATTAAAGTTCTTCTTGCAGGGCTTAATAAAGACCCAAATGGGCCCCTTCTTATATTATCGAGAACAAATCCAGATTTCTTAAGAAAGTTATTTGAACAAGAAGTTCCAGAGATTTACGATGGAGTTATCAAGATTATTGCCATTGCAAGAGATCCTGGAAGCAAAGCAAAAATGGCAGTCACGACAAATGATCCAAATATTGATCCAGTCGGGGCTTGTGTTGGAGTTAAAGGCTCAAGAGTCCAATCGATTGTTGATGAATTGAAAGGTGAAAAAATTGATATAGTGCTATGGTCTGATAATCCTGCCATCTTTATAGTAAACAGTTTATCTCCCGCTGATGTTTCAAAAATAGTCATGGAAGAAACGGGAAATAGGGTAACTGCTGTTGTGCCTGATGCTCAATTAAGCGCAGCCATAGGAAGAAGAGGACAAAACGTCAGATTAGCCTCAAAATTAACTGGCTGGACAATAAATGTAACAACTGAAACAGAAGAAACTGAGGCAAGAGCAGCTGAAAGCGCACGATTGCTCAAAATGTTTATGGATGGACTCGATGTTGATGAAATGGTTGGCCATTTGCTAGTTGGCGAAGGTTATACGACTGTTGGAGAAATAGCAAATGCTCCATTATCTGAAATATCATCGATCGAAGGTTTTGATGAAGAAATAGCAAAAGAAATACAACAAAGAGCGATTGCTTATATAGAGAAGAAAAAAGAAGATGTTGCGAAACTTTGTGAGGCGAAAGGAGTTTCGAAGGAACTAAGAGAATACAAATTGCTACGTCCGGAACTATTGGAGGCCTTAGTTAAAGCGGATCTA
>CAJOOW010000160.1 GCA_905236375.1 uncultured Alphaproteobacteria bacterium
AAAATAAGGATTAAAAAAAAAAAATCATCGAATTAATAAAGATTCTTGATCTTATTTATAGAAATAATAAAAAGAACTAAATTGACGAAATAAAAACTTCATGCTACAATCAAGTAAACAAAATTCTTGATTTTGGTTTTAATGTGATTTCATATATCGTTTTAACAATAGCTTTATTGATAATATTGAGTTCCCTCTTCATTGTTGAGCAGCAGACAGTGGCCATCATTGAAAGACTCGGGAAATTCCAAAGACTTGCTTTTCCGGGATTAAATTTCAAGATTCCATTGATTGAGAATAAAAGAGCCAATCTTTCAATGCGAATTCATCAACTTGAAGTTGTCGTTGAAACAAAAACCAAAGACAACGTTTTCATCAAAGCAGTAATTGCTGTTCAATATCGAGTCCTTGCATCTAAGGTGTATGAAGCTTTCTATATGCTTCATGATCCTGTCGAACAAATAACTTCATTTGTTTTCGATTTAGTCAGAGCGCAGGTTCCGGCAATGGATCTTGATGATGTTTTCTCAAGAAAAGATGATATCGCAGATGCCGTTAAGACCGAGCTTCAAAAACCAATGGCAGATTTCGGATATGAAATCATAAAAGCGTTGGTGACTGATATCGATCCTGATCCGAATGTCAAAGCTGCAATGAATGAAATTAATACAGCTCAAAGACTAAAAGTCGCGGCAATCGAAAAAGGAGAAGCTGAAAAGATTTTAAAAGTCAAAAAAGCGGAAGCAGAAGCCGAATCTTGCATCCTCCATGGAAAAGGAGTTGCAGGCCAAAGACAAGCAATCATTGAAGGTTTGTGCCAATCGGTTGATGAATTCGTGAAACAAACAGGAACAACCCCATCAAATGTCATGGATATGGTCTTGATGATTCAATACATCGATACCTTGAAAGACATTGGGGCTCATTCGAAATCAAATGTTGTCTTCGTCCCTCATTCTCCTGGAAGCATGAATTCCATTGGTGAACAACTGCGCGAAACAATTTTCTCATCTGAGCTTTTGAAGAAAGAGGATTCGAAAAAGAAAGCAAAAGACTAAAAAAAGTGATACAATTCAGTTGATGCCCTTTTTAATAAGGAAGTTAAATATGAAAGATTTCAATTCGAACCCAATAATAATCGGAGATGGCCTAAGAAAATATATGACATCCGTCTATAACAAGATGTTTCTGGCGTTATGTTTAACAGGACTTGTTTCATTTGTTTGTATATCGAATCCAACAATTTTGAAATTCATGGCAGGTGGTTTCTCGCTAATCATAATGATAGCAACTTTGGGAATAGTCTTCTACCTCTCAGCAAGAATAAACAGAATGGATTCAGAAAAAGCAAATGCTTTGTTCTGGATATATTCAGCGCTGATCGGAGCCTCCTTCTCTCCCCTCTTTGTGATCTACACAGGAGAGAGCATTGCAAACGCCTTTTTTATGACGGCAATATTCTTCGGAGGAATGAGCCTTTATGGATATGTGACGAAAAGAGATCTGACTAATCTTGGATCATTCATGATCGTCGGACTTTTTTCCGTAATCATAGCCTCAATCGTCAATATCTTCCTGAAGAATTCAGCACTGCAGCTTGGACTTTCAGCCCTAACGATTGTGATTTTCTGTGGATTAACCGCATATGACATACAAAAAATTAGAGCTTTCTATGATCCAACGCTTGATGAAGAAACAATGAAGAAAAGAGCGATTATTGGATCACTGAGCCTATACCTTGATTTCATAAATATCTTCATCGCATTGTTAAGACTCGTGGGAAACAGAAGATAAAAAGAGAAACAAAGCCCGCGAGGTTTTGAAATGCGGGCTTTGGAAAAAACAAAATAAATCTCAGAATTGATTTAAAAGCTCATCTAATCGATTCATCGTTTTTTGAGAAGCAACTGTAAGAGGAGATCTAAGCTCATTGGCTAGTAATCCTTTTTTAAATAGAGCGTATTTAACGGGGATTGGATTAGGTTCCAAGAACAGGGCTTCGCTTAATGGAGCAAGTTTGATTGCCAAACGTTGAAAAGTCTGGATGTTGGCAGATTGCCAAGACGATATTAAACTTTTAACAAGTGCTGGAGCGACATTAGCCGTAACTGAAATGCAACCGTCGCCTCCATGAGCTAAAAAGCCGGCAAGACTTGGGTCATCACCTGATAATAATTTCAATTCTGGAGATCTTTCCTTTAAGAAGCAAACTCTTGCAAGATTTGTATTTGAATCTTTAAGCGCAACGACTCGTGACAATTTTGCAATCTCAGAAATGGTCTCGACCGACATATCAACGGCACAGCGTCCAGGATTGTTATACATTATGATCGGAATATTGGAATTCTCATGAACGGTCGTAAAATGCTTTATAATTCCAGCTTGAGTTGGCTTGACATAAAATGGAGCAATTAGCAAAACTCCATCAGCCCCAAGTTTCTCAGCTTGTTTTGTTAACTTCAAGGCATCATCTGTCCTGCATGAACTGCAGCCAACAATAACAGGCACCCTTTTTTTAGCCACATCTAGAGAACATCCAATTATCTTCTCTCTTTCATTTTCGGATAACAAAAGGCCCTCCCCTGTTGAACCACAAACCAAAATTGCATCCGTTCCAGATTGAATTTGCCACTCTATGATTTTTTCAAGAGCTTCATAATCAACAAAATTATCATGAAAAGGGGTCACAAGAGCGACCATCGAACCAGAAAACATTTTCACACTTGTTCATAAAGATCTTCATCGACATATTAAGCGTTCAAATTCCAAAAATCAATTCGAAAAGGAAAAATGAAAACAGTGGCTCAGTTGAAAATGAAAATTTGATTCTCAGAAATTTTCCAATTATCACTCAACTTCTCTGGCCACAGATCCTGGAAATTTATTCAAAACACTTCCAATGAGCTCCTTTGATTTATCAGCCTCCACATTAACTTCTGATCCTATTATTGATTCAACTCGGCTCGCTGTCGCAGATTTAGATGTTTGGGAATTTTCAGAAGATCCATCTAGCATTAATTGTTCAATGTTTGGAAATGAAGCTGTGTGTGAAAGTATCACAATCGCAGCATTCAAAACATATTTCGGATAAACGGCATTTTTCATATTATCAGTTTGTTTCATAAAAATCTGCCAAAGATAAAGCAAGTTAGACAAGGAATAATCAGATGATTTTCCACCTACCCTTTCAACAATTTTTCGATAAAGAGAACTTTGAAGATTTTTAAAAAGAATAAATGGATCAGCCCCATTTGAAAATAGCTTTTCTGCTTTTTCTAAGGCTTCTTTCGTTTTTGCTTTTAAAATCAAATCTAAAAGTGAATTAACTTCTTCAGGAGTTGATCCTCCAAGCATTTCTAAAATTGTATCAAGAGTTATCTGTTTTGTTTCAGATGAAAGCATGATAGCCTGTTCCAAAATTGAAAGAGCATCTCTCACTGACCCTTCAGATTCTTCAGAAATTAAATCAGATGCGTTTTTTTCAAGCGAAAAACCTTCTTTTTCGGCTATCGAAATCAAATATGCAGATAAGTCATCATATGATACCGGACTTAGCTTAAAAGTCATGCATCTTGATAAAATCGTTTCTGGAACTTTTTGAACTTCGGTTGTCGCAAATATAAATTTAACATGAGCTGGTGGCTCTTCAAGAGTTTTTAACAGTGCATTAAATGCACTTTTTGAAAGCATGTGAACTTCATCTATTATAAAAATTTTATATCGGCCTAATACAGGCGCATATTGAGTCGCTTCAATAATTTCTCTGATATCATCCACGCCTGTTCTACTGGCGGCATCAAACTCCATAATATCTAAATGTTGATCTTTATCTAAAGCAATACAAGACTTGCAAATTCCGCATGGAGTTGATGTTATATCAGTTTTTCCATCAGGGCCAACACAACTTAGGCATCTTGCTAAAATTCTAGCAGTCGTCGTTTTCCCAACTCCTCTAATTCCATGAAATAAAAAGGCATGGGGAACTTTCTTTGAATCCAAACATGATCGAAGCGACTTTGCTAAAACTTCTTGCCCAATCAAATCATTTAAATCTTTCGGCCTGTATTTTCTGCTCAAAACGATATAATGTTGCATTATCTTCTCATCGCCAACTCTCAGATATTCAGATTATATATTGAATTTGGTAAAGACGGAAAAATAAATTCACACACATAGAAACAAGAACGATAAAACGACGAAAAAGAAAGCGCTGTCAAAAACAGTCGCTTCCTTTAAAAAAACAACTTAACCCAACAAATCTTCTTCAATTCTCAAAAGCTGATTATATTTTGCGACACGTTCTCCACGAGCAGGAGCTCCTGTTTTGATAAATGGAGCACCAACAGCAACTGAAAGATCAGAAATTGTTGTGTCATCAGTTTCTCCTGACCTGTGAGAAATAACAGTATTAAATCCGTTTTCTTGGGCCAATTTAATGGCTTCGAGAGTCTCGGTAACCGTTCCAATTTGATTTAGCTTTATCAAAATCGCATTTGAAGCTTTTAATTCGATTCCTTTTGCCAGACGTTTTGGATTTGTCACATAAAGATCATCGCCAACAATTTGAAGTTTATCTCCAAGTTCTTTCGTCATTTTCGAAAATCCATCCCAATCTTCTTCGGCCAATGGGTCCTCGATTGAAATTATGGGATATTCTTTTATGAGAGCCCTGTAAAAATCAATCATCTCATCAGAAGTTTTTGTTTCTCCTTCGATGATGTATTTCCCGTTTTTATAAAGTTCAGATGCAGCCACATCTAGTGCTATTTGAACATCGTCATAAGGCTTGTAACCTGCGAGTTTTATGGAATCCATAACCAAATCCAAAGCCTCTCGAGTTGAAGAAAGATTTGGAGCAACTCCGCCTTCATCTCCAACATTTGAATTTAATCCCTTTGATTTTAGAGATTTTTTGAGATTGGGATAGATTGTAGCACACATAACAACATAATCTTTAAACGAAGATTCTTTTGCTGGAACAATCATAAATTCTTGAACATCGATTTTATTATCCGCATGAGCTCCGCCATTTAGAATATTCATCATCGGTCTTGGAAGACGCCTATTCTCAATCCCTCCAATATATCTGTAAAGAGGAAGTTGATAACAAGCAGATGCAGCCTGACAAACCGCAAGACTAACAGATAAAATAGCATTTGCACCAAGTTTTGCCTTATTTGGAGTCCCGTCGAGCTCGATCATTATTTGATCGATAATATGCTGATCAGAAGCATTTTCCCCGATAAGTTTTGGAGATATGATGTTATTAACATTTTCAACGGCTTTTAAAACACCTTTCCCAACAAATCGATCTCCACCATCTCTTAGTTCAATGGCTTCAAAAGAGCCAGTAGAAGCCCCTGATGGAACTGATGCAATCCCAACAGCTCCTGAATCTAAAACAACTTCAGTTTCAACTGTTGGATATCCTCTAGAATCTAATATTTCTCTTGCGTATATGCTTCTTATGAACGACATTATAACGACTCTGTTTTTTTATTAATATGCTTGATTATATGACTCAAAACCGCATTTGGTCAATCTCAAAGCGCATTTGATTAATCTTCAATCAGATCTTTTAGCTTTTTATAAGCTTTTCCATTTTTAACTATTAACGGCAAATCAAGTTCATTTGATTGAATCACTTTTGAAAGAGCTTTTCGATCATTTGAATATGCAAGCATTATAGTACGTTCAAATGGGGCTTTAACTTCAGAATCCGGAATGGCATTTAAAATTTTTTCATCGGAAAATCCAAATTCAGCAGCCACTACCTGGAACTTGATCATTTCCGGATCAGTGTTTGATCCTTTATATAATTCCGTTTGTTCTTGCGTTGGTTTAACGTGATTTATCGTTGCTAAAGTTCGCTTGATGTATTTTTTATAGACTGCGTAATATGCTGACTCATCACCATTTGTCTCGTTTTGTATCAGTTTCATAATGAAAAAATCTTTGGCAGTTGTCGGAAGAAATTTCAAAATGACATGATATTTGCTTCCGTTACTCTTTATAAATTTTTCAAGATCGCTAGTTATGAAATTTGCACAATGCAAGCAGGATGGAGATATGTAGATTTCAACCGAATCTTCTGATTCTGCATTTCCAAGAGATATTTCTGTTATTGCTTCTTTATCATAAAAAACAGCTTCTTGCGAATTCTCATCGTCATTTTTCTGTTCTATGTGTGCATTTTCATCGGCTGATTGTTCTGCGTCGACTTCATAGAATATTGCAGAGCTTATATAGATTGTCGTTATAAGAATATAATAGAAAATATTCATTGTGCTCATCTATCCTCCTTATAACATAACCATTCTATCTCTATTATATATTAATTTTTTGTCTTTTTCAATTGCTCTAACTTATGGATTATAATCTAATATTTTTATAAATTGCTATAGCTGCCGTGATCTTAAAGAATTCTGAAATTATGAATGGAATTATTCCCAAAGAAACAACCTCGCCTACTGAAACATACGAACTTAACCAAAGACAGCCGAAGATATGAACTATCAGATAACAAATTATGCATAAAAATAGCGATGACGAGACTTTGCCTCTTATAAATCCAAGAATTGAGCTCGAAACAAGCATACCAATAAGATATCCAGCTGATGGCCCTGCAATGCCACCAACAGACGATGCAAAAACAGGAAAACCAATTGCGCCAAAAGAAAGCCAACCAAGAATCGAAGCAAACGCTTCTTTTGGCGATAATATCAAATTTATCAGGTACAACGCAAACATTTGCGTCGTTATTGGTACAGGATACAGTGGAATTGAAATTTTTGATGCAACTGTCATCCCAATAATCGCAATTGCAACATTTCTCAATGATAAAACTTCATTTCTTGCTTCAACGCGCACAATTCACTCCTTATAGTTTGGTGCGGTCGAGAAGACTTGAACTTCCACGGATCTCTCCACAGCGACCTCAACGCTGCGCGTCTACCAGTTCCGCCACGACCGCAAATTGATTACTTCTTTTTTGCCTGCGCTTTTTTCGCAACAGGCTTTTTAGCAGAAGGCTTTTTAGTCGCTGTTGCAGTCTTTTGTGCTGGTTTTTTAGCAGTCATTTTCGGAGTTTTCCTCGATGCGCTTGGGGCCTTTCCTGATGGCGACTTTTTTACAGCGCTTGAGACTTTTGGAGTTTCAACTTTCTTCTCAACAGAAGAAGTTTTCGGAGCAATCTTCTTGGAAGAAGGTCCGGATTTCGATTTTGAAACCAATGTTTTTAACACTTCAGGATTTTCTACAGCAAGTTTCGCCAATATCTTTCTATCGACAGAAACTTTCGCTTTTTTTAAACCATTCATAAAAGTTGAATACTTCATGCCCAGTTCTCGAACAGCAGCATTTATCCGCTGAATCCAAAGAGCTCTAGCATTTCTTTTCTTATTTCGTCTGTCTCTATAAGCATATTGCCAAGCTTTTTCTAGTCTCTCTAGAGCCGGTCTAAATGCTTTAGATGATCTTCCTCTAAACCCTTTTGCTAATTTTAAAACTTTATTGTGTTTTGCATGAGCAGCCATGCCTCTTTTTACGCGAGCCATATATCACAAATCTCCTTATCCGTTTCTAATATTATTATACATGAAAATAATAAGCTGTGACTTTTTTAGCATCACTTGGATGCATTAAAGTCATTCCTCTGGCGTTTCTTAGCATTTTATTGCCCCTTTTACGCATGTTATGCCTTTTGCCACATTGACCAGTCTTAACCAGTCCCGAAGCTGTAAAACGGAAACGTTTTTTCGCGCTACTTTTTGTCTTTAGTTTCATAACTCCTCAAAACACAAAAAAATCAATTCATGGTACCTGCTGCCGGACTCGAACCGGCAAGCCTT
>CAJOOW010000161.1 GCA_905236375.1 uncultured Alphaproteobacteria bacterium
ATAAACAATATTTTGTTTTTCTGCCGGCAGCATTGCTAAAACTTTTTCCAAATTTTTCAGCTGCTTTTTCTTTTTCATTAAATTAATGTCATCAACCACTAAAATTGAAGTTTCAGCCAAATTAATATTTTCATCGTCACTGATTTCTAGCAACAAATCCGGCGATGCAATAATAACATTCGCCTCATCATCATTTTCTTCTTTTCCGTCTTCGTGATAACGACTGAAAACCGCAATTTTATCCGACACAAAAGCCGATGTCTTGGAATCCGCGGTCAAGATCAAAACCGTCTGCTTTTTGTTTTTTGCAATAAGCTCAATCAAAGGCAGAACATAAGACATCGTTTTACCGCAACCTTGCGGAGCAATCGCAAAAATATCATTTCCCTGCAAAACCGAAGGAATAACATCTGCCTGAATGGTTGTCGGCTCTTTTATGCCCTGTTCTTCAATTGCTTTGATTGTATTTTCACTCAAACCTAAATCGCTAAAATTCATCTTATTTTCCTTAAAAATTTTTCCTAAAACTTGGCTGAAGAGTAGTTTTTTTTGCCGCTTTAGTCAAGATAAAATAATAATTAGTTTGTGTTATTCTAAAAGTATGAGAATGCAACAAATTTGTAACTATCTTTTTTTGTTTTTTTATGTTATTATGATTTCAGGAGATAAATATGGCGTATATAAGCAAATTACAATTACAGAAAATTCTTGAAAAGAAAAGACTGTCACAAGTTTCCGCACCGAAATTAACCATCGCTGAAACAGAAAAACTTATTGCCGATAGAAAAATGATTGCTGATGTATTCTCAGAGTTTGAACAATTTAAAACAATGATTGAGGCAGAAACGAATCAGCCTTTATCCTGCCAAGACATTAATAACTATTTCGATTCATTAGCATTTGAAAATAAAAATAAAGAAGATCAAAGAATTGAGGCTGCCAAAGCACAAAAAAACAATGATGCTGATTTTATGTTGCTGAAAGATGCGTTTGAACCGAAAGAAAAACCGAAAGATCAGGACTTCATGATGCTGAAAAATGCGTTTGAACTTGAAGAAGAAACAATCAAAAAAGATGCTGATTTTATGATGTTAGAAGCCGCTTTCAGCGAAGATAACAACTAATAAGGGAGAAAAACATGAGTATAAACAATCCTAAAAATAAATCATCAGAAGAATTAGAAAATGCCAAAATGAAGGCCGAAATCGAAAGAAGAGAAGAAATGACAACCTGTCTCGACAGCACCTATATGGAAAAAGAGAGAAATGGTGAAAAAATTTCATTTTCTTTGTTAGCAGCCGCCTATGGTGATGATGAAGAACTGCATGAATTGGAATTTCTCGATGCTGAAAGAGGAATTAAAAATGGTGTAAAAGTTAATGAATATGAGTTATCTAAAAATCCTAATGAGCGAGGATACCATAAATATGGCGGAATCATAAATATTGCAAAAGGTAAAGGTATAACTAAAGAAGCACAAGAATTAACTAAAGTTCATGAAACACACCATGTCTTAAATTCTTCAAGAAAAATTTATGATAGCTCCAAATATGGGATGTGGTTAGGTTTTGAAGCCTTTGCGCGCATCAACAAGGCAGATGAACTCGGAGCCAGAATATCTCAGTTTGCACATGTCAGAGAAGCTTATATCAAAGCCGGAGGCGGAGAAAAAGGTTTGGCTGAAATCGAAAAGTATGCAAATTCCGGACACCCTTTAGCTAGCATGATTAAAGGCTACGGAGATTGTATTAAAGAAGGAATTATCAATCCTATGTCAAACGATAAAAACGATTTTGATATAGAAATGAATCTTATTTCAAATTATGCTGATATAGATTTAAAATATGGCAATTATGATAAACAATATAAATCTACCAGTATATTCTATGCTACAGCATACAACATTGAAAATATCAAGTTAAATGAAGAAGAGGTGCAAAAACGCTGCGATGCGGCGATGACTGTGCCGATGACAGTCAACGGAGAGCTTCGTGATATAACATTTTCCCGCAGAGTGGAAATTGAACCAAATGAAGCAAATAAAGATTATCTTAAACTATTTAAAACAATTGATAACAATCCTGAATTGGCAGTAGAATGCCTAAGAAATAAAAAAGAATTTATTAAAAAAACCGAACAAATGCAGACTGTTTTGCAAGAGCGCAAAAATAGAGTTGCCGGAAATAATAACACACATCTTTCCATTGCTTCAATGCAACATGAAACAAATCAGAAATAGAATGATTGATTTATAAAATCAACGAACAAATCTCGGCACGGAACTCCTCCAAACCGAGATTTTTTTCCGAACTTGTCGCCAAAATTTTCGGATATGCCGCCGCATGCTTTTTGATTTCTTCCGCTGTTTTATTCGTTATTGCCACTAATTCTTTTGCGCTTATTTTATCGATTTTCGTCAGCACAACTTGATA
>CAJOOW010000162.1 GCA_905236375.1 uncultured Alphaproteobacteria bacterium
GAAACTTGAATATAACTATGAATTCAAGGCGAAGATGAGCAAGACATTAAATGGCGTCACTCATAAAATCAAGAACTCATCACACACTATTAAACTCGGAATCGGATACAGATTCTAAAAAAACGAATAAAATGCAAGAGCCCCTTGGAAATTCCGGGGGCTCTTTTAATTTAAAAAAAATTTTAGATCAAAAGTTGTTGAGCTGCCTGAATAGCGTCTGGATTAACAGTATTGCCTGAAATCATGCGAGCTATTTCTTGAATTCGTTCGTTATGATCAAGAATCTTTGCGATAACGCGCACATCTCCGTTTGAAATTTGTTTTTGAATCAGGATATGAGAATCAGCACGAGCAGCAACTTGTGGGGAGTGAGTAATAGAAATAACTTGAACATTTTTAGCCAGTTTTTTCATGGCATTTCCAATGGCAAAAGCAGCAGCGCCTCCAATTCCAACATCAACTTCGTCAAAGATAATCGAATCAAAACTGCTATTGACCCCTAAGACCGTTTTTAAAGCAAAATTCAATCGCGCAGCCTCTCCTCCGGATGCTATTTGAGAAAAAGATAAAAGCAAAGAATCTTTGTTGAAATTAGCCAGGAATTCAATCTCATCTTTGCCATATTGAGTCCTAACAAAATCGCTTTTTTGAATATCAATCTTAAAAATAGCGTTTGGCATAAGAAGCTCTGACAATTGATCGCAAACCGCCTCGGATAGTTCATTTGCAGCCTTTAATCTCATATCATGAAGATGATCAGCAACAGAATCATAATTCGATAAAATCTGATTGCGTTTTTCCATAAGCTTTTGAAGTTTAGAATCAAAATCATCAGATAACTTCAATTTCGAAACGGCTTCTTCAAGAAATTCAAATAGAGTGCTTGCAGAAGTATTAAACTTCCTGGCTGTTGTTCTTATGAGAGAAAGCCTCTCATCAATTTCGTTCAATTCAACTTCACGAGACTCTGTGTCATTGGCAGTATCTGTCAATTCAGCTGTAACATCAGAAAACTCTATTGAAATCGCTTCAAGACGATTTTTTAATGAATCAGTAATATCACTGTTTACTCTTTCGAGATTTTTGATTGATTGAGTTAGTGATGAAGAAAGCGCCGAAGATTGCAAAGAATCAGCAGCAGCTTTTATCAGGTTGTCATTAGAACAAAGTTTTGCAAGTTTTGCCCTTCTTTCAAGCAATTCTGTTTCTTCATTCTTTTTAATATCGATATTTGCAAGCTCAAAAGCAACTTGAGAATAATATGCCTTGTCCCTTTTGGCAATTCTGGCATCTTCCTCAAGTTTTGATATTTCAGAATCAACTGAATTCAAATCTGAGAACAATTGCGCTATATCTGCTAAGTTTTCCCCCGCATTTTTATCAGCTGCTATCATGAAATTATCGACTATTTCTCTTTGTGAAGTCTTTGAGAGAATAGAATCTGATTGAGCGGTTATATCGACAAGCCCTGGCATCATTTCTTTTATATCCTTGGCTTGAACTTTCTCACCATTCAAATAGCAAGATGTCTTTCCAGATTTATCCAAAACTTTCTTGATTTTAAGATTATCAAATAAAATTTCGACCGCGCAATCCTTTGATTCATCCTTTCTGATAGTTTTTGAAGAAAACTTTCCAAAACAAAAATTTATTGCATCTAAAATAATCGACTTTCCAGTTCCTGTTTCTCCAGTAATCGAAGAAAATTCCTTCTTAAATTCGATATCTATATGATCTATGATGATAAAATTTTCAATAGAAACTTTAGATATCAATTTCGTCTTTTGTTTTTTATGAGATCCAACGAGATCATTTTACACTCTCTAGGATTTTTAAATCAATCCTCAGATTCTGGAATGATGTTCTCACTCCTTTCATAATACGCAACAGGAATATCAAATCCTATGGCTGCAATAAAAAGAGCCCCGATAGTTATGAGAAACATTATGGAAACCCAAATAAGCTTTATAATCACTTATAATCTTTCACCTCTTTAATGATTCTTTCAATAACTCCATCTTTTTCTTCATCAAAAACCAATGACAGCATCTCTTTGCTTAATGGTTCAAAAACCTTTGGAATTATCGTCGAAAGCTCATCCTTATAAAATGGAGATAAAACATAATCTGGAACTTGAGACCTTTCTAGAGGCCTTCCTATCCCAATCCTAATCCTCCAGAAATCTTTCCCTATCGCTTTCTCAATATCCTTGATTCCATTATGCCCGCCACTACTCCCTCCGAATTTTATTTTGATATCCAAGGGCTTTATATCTAAATCATCATGAAC
>CAJOOW010000163.1 GCA_905236375.1 uncultured Alphaproteobacteria bacterium
CTCCATTGTAGTCGTACACATAGACATACGATCCCTTCTTTATGTGGGTTCCGCCGTTGCTATTCGAGTCATAGTCTAACTGAGTGATCCTTACCTTAGCATATGAGAATGCAAATACGCTCAGAAAACCATAGCTTAGGGAATCTACCATTTTTATATAGCAACTTCCATATTCATGAGTTTGAACAATAGTTGGTTTTTGAACGCCCGCGGCGTCAGTCTTTAAAAAAGCTAACGATGCAATCGTTATTTTATCTATTGCTCCTTGATGTAGTTTTTGAACAAGTGCCGGTATAACAATATTATTTGGAACTGCAACCCACACGTCCGAAGCTCTCGCGGCACCAGGTTTTTGTAACTGCGATACTCTGAAATTTAAAGTTGATGATTCATAATAGCTCGAACAAGCCAAAACATCGAGGACCTGTTTTCCATTCATGGTCGTCGTTCCTACGTCTCCCTGGTCCAGTGCTATTTCAACTCCGGTAGACAATTGTTCTCCATCGGATGTAGCTCCGAAGTGAATTATTTTTGTTGGAGTTATCGATCCATCAACATAATCTTTTTGCAATCTATCCATATCAAATGGGCACCCACCAATTCCTGGAATGGTTCCGTCTGTGCCTGTTCCATAGCTTCTTAAAACCGTCATCTTCATATACCATAATTAAATCTACACTTAAATTTTAAATCTTAAAGGTTAATTTTCTCTTAATTTTTCAGAAAAAAATTTCAATTGCAGTAAAAACGCAGAAACTTTGCTTTTCTATTCGTTTCTTTTAAATTGCATTTCATAAAGCGACCTATATTTTCCGTCCTGAATAGCCATAAGTTCTTTATGATTCCCAAATTCAATGAGCTGTCCTGCTTCAATCACAGCTATTTTAGTCGCATTCTGAATAGTAGAAAGTCTATGAGCTATAACTAAAACGGTTTTGTTTCGCATCAAATTTTCTATCGCTTTTTGGACAATCGCTTCTGATTTGTTATCTAGAGCTGATGTGGCTTCATCTAGGATAAGAATAGGCGCATCTTTTAAAAATGCTCTTGCAATCGCGATCCTTTGCTTTTGCCCCCCAGAAAGTAAGACTCCTCTTTCTCCAATTTCAGTATTTAATCCATTCTTTAATGTCTTGATAAAGTTTTCAAGATATGCCATTTTCACGGCTTTCTTTATTTCGGCTTCCTTTGCGCCGGGGTTTCCAAGGATGATGTTTTCTTTAATCGTTCCAGAAAAGAGAAAGTTATCTTGAAAAACAGTTGCAATATTGTCACGCAATTCTTTTATCGAATAGTTCCTTATATCTATTTCATCGACATTTATAGCTCCAGCCGTGATATCATAGAATCTGGGGAGAAGGTTGGCGATTGTGGATTTTCCACCTCCAGAATTTCCAACAAGAGCAATCGTCTCTCCTTTTTTTATCGTTAAATTGAAGTCCTTTAAAACAGGTTTTCCTGGCGTGTATTCAAACGTTACATTTTCGAAAACAATTTCTGATTTAAAGTCTTTAAAAGCAATCGGCTTTTTCGGATCTTTTATCGATGATGTTAACTTCAACGAATCAAGAACTTGTTCGACAGCAAAGAGCGATAACTGAAATTCCTTAACATTGTTTCCGAAGTTTTTCACTGGGTTATAGAGCATGATGAGGGCGGTTAGAAATGAAACAAAATTTCCGCTAGTGATTTTGTCGGAGACTATGAGATAGCTTCCATAAGCAATCGAAATTCCAATTCCAATTGCTATAATTACGTGCATAATCGGAGAAAGCCAAGCGGTTTTCTGTGAGAGTTTGATTTTAACTTTGGCTACTGTATTCAGGATATTCCAAAACTTCGATTTTTGATGATCTTGAAGATTATAAGCCGCGATTGTTTTGTTTCCAGCATAACTTTCATTATATTCAGTGACTAAAACTGCGCTTCCTTTAACAACCTTGCTCATTGTTCCTTGGATTTTGCTTCTGATTTTTGCCATTGGAACAAAAGCGCAACCGAGAACTGTCATAGCAATAAGAGAAAGCTGCCAGGAGTTATATATCAAAACAGCAACTAGTGAAATGGATGAAAAAATTCTAGAAACCATCAGCTTGATTTTAACAAGGAGTTGAGAGCTTGCCGTGTCAACTTGAGTATTGAAATTAAAGATAACATCGCCAGAATAAGTCTTGTCGAAATAAGAAGAATCAAATGAAAGAAGTTTGCTATAGAGATCAAATTTCAAATCCCTTGTCATTTTTTCTCCAACCCAAGCGTTGAGATATGTTGCAAGGTAAATTAAAGCGCCTTGAAAAACAGAAAACAAAATGATAATAAATGGAATATACCAAACAGCTTGTACTGATTTTTCAACCATAACTAAATCTGTATAGGGCTTTAAAGACATTGCAATAACGGCGTCAAGAGCTCCAATTGGAATGCATAAAGTAACAGCTAAAATAGCTCTGAGGGCATAAGGTTTTACATAAGGGAGCATCCCCCAATAGCATTTATAAAAACGGGTTTTGCGAATCTTTTCAATTTGAGAAGCCAAAAACTTTTTCAACTGAACACTCGACGTTCTAAAGCCTGATAGATACTAACACGAAGCGACTTTCTTTGCAAATAAAGTTGATTGAAAAAGATTTTCTAAAGCGATGGTAAATCTCAATAATCCTTGCTAGAATCAACATGATACCATCGAATATATTTTTGCAGATGATCCTTGAATTGAAAAATGTTGCAATGAACTTTAAGTCTGGTGATTCGGTTATTAAAGTTTTGAATGATGTTAATTTTTCAATGGAAGCTGGCGAAAGCATTGCTCTTGTGGGGCCTAGCGGGAGCGGAAAGTCAACCCTTCTCCAAATAGCTGCTCTTCTTGAAAGGCCGACTTCTGGATCTGTTATCATAAATGGAGTTAATACAAAAAATCTTTCCGATGATGAAAAGACAAAATTGAGAAGAGAAAATCTCGGATTTGTTTACCAATTCCACAATCTTCTTCCAGAATTTTCGGCTTTGGAAAATGTCATGATTCCTCAATTATTAAGAAAAGTGCCAAAAAAACAAGCAGAACGGAAAGCGCTGGATTTGCTAGATCAAGTTGAACTTCATCACAGAATTTATCAACTTCCTAAGAAACTTTCAGGAGGAGAACAGCAAAGAGTCGCCATAGCAAGAGCCTTGGCGAATGAGCCAGACATAATAATTGCAGATGAACCAACAGGAAACCTTGATCCACAAAACTCTGAAATTGTTTTCAATTTGTTTTTGAGTTTGATTAAAAAAAACAGGATGTCTGTCTTTATGGCAACGCATAATATGGAGCTTGCTTCCAAACTTGATAAAATTGTTTTTCTAGAAAATGGAAAATTGAAAATCTAATCCCAAGAAACATAATTTGGGTTTTGGCCTTTTGAATCTCCAGCTGATTTTTCATTTTTATCAGACTCGTGCTCAAAAACATTTTTAGTCACTTCAGAGTTATCTGTTTCGTTGTCCGCCATTTCATTTGAAGTTTCTGAATTTAACTCGGATTCTTCTTGATTATTAACTTGATCACTCGAAGGATCAGAATGTGATTCCGACTTTGTCTCGCTTTCTGTTTCGCTTTCCTCATTTTGAGGTTTTGCTTTCATTAAATTTCCTTCTTGAACCGATCGTGTTTTGGGCTTAACTAAATTGGAAAAATCTCTTTTTTGAACTTGATCATTATCTAAAATAAAACCAAGTTTATTAATGATAGTTTCCCTAAACTTTCTCAATTCTGACTCATTAGCTGTAAATTCAAAATTATTGAAAAAATTACTTTCATTGTTTAGCATTTCTAAGTTTCTGATATAAATTCCAAATGCTTTAGTTAGTGTCGCCAATATTTCATCGGTGTCAGCTACTGAAAGTTTATCTTTCAAAATGTCTGTAATCTTTATGATTTCCACGAAAAGCAGAGTTTTGTTATCGTTATCATAATTTTTAATGGCGACCGTAATATTTTCGGAAGGAAGAAGTTTAAGTTGAGAAATGATTTGTTGAGCAGATTTAGTGCTAACCGAACTTTCTGCGTCTTGATTCGGATTAGCGTTCACGCTGTCGGGTTTAGAAATATTATTTATAATTATAAATAACAGCGGGATGAGGTATTTTAGAAAAAATCTGACTCCCTTCATCATGCCCTCTCAAACATCTTCCCCATTAATATCGTATGCCTAAAAGTTTAAAAAATTATTAATTGTATCTAAAAAACATCAAATTTGAAAAATTTTCAGCCCGATGAAAATTTTTTTAAAAAATTAACGATTATTTAACTATTTCTGTCGGAAGCTGTAGGTGCTTGGAATGTTATTAAGGAAGTGAATATGCGTAAGATCGTTGAGTTGTTTAGAGATATTAGGTTTGAAGAGTTTTTGAGAGTTGTTATCTCAGATAATGCCTTATCTTTGGTTCATATCAATAACAACAAGGTTATAAAAAAAATTGATGTTGAGTTAATAGACAAACTTAAAATTTTTGATTATATCAAGGAACGCAAGGCTCTGCCGCTTGAGATAATTATCTCAAGTAATACAATATCATGCAGGTCGATAACTCTTGAAGGATTAAGAGAAAAAGACATGATATCTCTGGCTCACAATGTTATTGATGGAAAAAATGGATCTGTAAATTTGATTTGTTATGAAAAAAAGTTTTCATATAGAAAGGGAAGTGCTCTCTTTTGTGATATGAAATTAACTCCAATTACGATCACGATTCTTCAAGAAGCAATAAAGATTGGAAATCTCATAAGCGCAATTGCAGCATGGCCTTTCTGGCTTGTTTCTAGCTTTTTTCGGCTTCATTCTGCAGATGTTGGAAAGTTTAAAGGGTCGATTTTTGTCACAAAACAACATAACAGCTGGGAAGTGATAGCTCTTCATAATGAAAAGCATGTCTACTATCGTAAGGGATTGTTGGATGGGTTTGATGAA